>WQXZ01000022.1 GCA_009781525.1 Coriobacteriia bacterium
AATCGCAAGCAGTTGGTGGCAAAAAATCGGCTTCGTCGGTGTCTTCAGGAGTGCAAACACCGAGGAAAACCCTCAGACCGGACGGTTTTCCTACCTGTCTTGGCATTTACGGGGATAAAACCTCTCCATCGACACCGACGAAGCCGATTTTTTGCCACCAACTGCTTGCGATTTGGCAGCGGAGTGGTTGCGACGAGCTGGCTGGGGTTGGCTGGCGGCAGGTCGATGCACCGGGGTGTCGTGGGCAACACGACGTGTGGAGGGGGCTCGCAGGTCAGGCAATGTGGCAGCGTTAGTTCGCTCTCCGCAACCGCAACCGCGCACCAGCGCGCCCCCGCGCACCAGCTGCGCACCAGCGCGCCCCCGCGCACCAGCGCGCACCCTCGCATCAGCCACACCAGCCTTACCTGCGCGCACCAGCCGCACCAGCTGCGCACCACCCGCACCCGCGCTCCAGCCGCAACCGCGCACCAGCGCGCCCCGCTCGCGACCGCCAGCCCCGCTCGCGCGCAGCCGCCCACAAACCACCACTCCCCATCCATCGCGGCAAGAGCGCGGGGTTCATTGCACAAAAACTCGATCTTCTCCAGATATTTTTGTAAGGCATGCCTGATACGTATCGACCTGTATTGAAAATGCTTTACTGTCTAACATGTTTTAAAATGATTCATTTGATGCAGTTGCGTTGCATGCAACACGGACACATTCCACTGTGTGGAAGAAGGGAGTCGAAATGCCGCTTGCGAACAGAAAGCTGAATCCGGAAGCAGAACAGCTCTACAAGGTTATCAATGGGCAGGTGCCGGATTGGGTGCCGAGGTACGGACTGATAGGGCCAAGCAATCCGTATTCAACCACACCAGCAAATGAGAGAGGACTTTGGTCAACAGTATTGCCGCCGCGCACTGCGACTGAGGATGGTAAGTTCGTGGACTATTGGGGAGTGACCTATGTTCCTGAGCACACCATCAGCGATGCGGCTCTGCCGGAGCCAGACAATTTTATCTTAGACGATATTGCTAATTGGCCAGACATCATCAAGGCGCCGGATCTGAGCAACGTCGATTGGGAGATCGCCTGCAAAAAAGACCTTGAGGCAGCCGGGGACATTTCGGAGTTCGTGGTCTCGATGGGCGGTGGTGGCGGATTTTTCCTGCCGCTGATGAACTTCATGGGCTTTACAAATGGCTTGATTGCGATGTATGAGGAGCCGGATCTGGTGCATGAACTGTTCACCTATCTGGCTGATTTCTATTGCTCGATGCTTGACCAGCAGTGGAAGTATTGGGGAGACATCATTGACATGGGCGGAATCGGTGATGATGCTGCAACCGCAGCGAATCCATTCATCTCGCCGCTGATGTTCCGCGAAATGGTCAAGCCTTATCATGCGCGCCTGACCAAGTATGCCCAGGAGCGCGGCTTGCCGGTCAATATGCATTGCTGCGGACGCTGCGAAGATTTTATTCCTGACTGGGTTGACTACGGCGTCAGCGTTTGGAACCCGGCTCAGGTCGACAACGATCTCGATGGCATCAAGGCCAAGTATGGTCGCTCACTGGCACTGGCTGGATGCTGGGACTCGTCAGGTCCTGCTGGCTGGCCGGATGCTCCAGAAGAGCTGGTCAGAGAAGCCGTGCGTGAGACAATCAACCGCTTCGGCAAAGATGGCGGCTTCCTGTTCTACGGAAGCTCCTACGGCACACCGGGCGAAGAAGGTGCCGAGAACAAGAAGCGCTGGATCACCCAGGCTTACGAAGAGTTCAGAGCTGAGCCCTACAAATAAGGCTCCGAAGTCGACTCTGGCTACTACCACGAAGTCGATTACTCTGGTTTGATTTACTGTCTACCGCTGCTTGGCTTCCTCGAAGGCCAGGCGGCGGTTGCGTTTTATGTGGATAAGATCACGCTGATGCGCTCGGCAGGCACCGGGTGCGGGTGCCGCCCCGCCGCCCTTGGCGGGCACCACCCCGCCGCCCCGCCGCCAGCCGCTCCTGGCGGGTGCCTCCGCGCACCCCACGCCCCAGGTAAACAGCATTTCGTGTGCACAGGTTAGGTCTTATCCAGATGTGTTTTAACTTCGGCTTCTGCAATCTGCTAGAATCTAAGGGTTCCTTCTGGGTCTGTGGTTGCGGAGCTTATAGCTTCTAGTCCATGGTAGTCGCGGCCGAAAGGATCCACGTAAACAGGTGGCATGCTGTCTGTGAGCACGGCGCGGTTTAGGGGTAAGTCGTACCGCCTACGAAGAGCGAATGGCTCTTTAGGCGAGAGATCCTATAGTGAGATAGCATCAAGCGACGGTTCCAGTGCGCGAGTGTGGGGTCGAAGACCAGGTCAGCCAGAAGGAACCCTGGAAGCATATTACTGCCAGAGCAGATGGGAGAAGAGTAAAAGGTGAGTGTGCCGAACACAGCCATCCCGGCGAACATAGACACAAGCAAGGGTATTACGAGAGAGCCTACCCGATTGACCAGGCGTGAGTTTCTGGTCGCTCTGGCAGGTGCGGTGTCTTTGGTTGCATTGCCGCTATCGGCATGCAAAAGCGGTGAAACGTCGTTACAACTTCAGCCGACCACGGTTTTTCCCCCAGCCATCAGCACCAACGGGGTGCTCAAGGTCGGTGTGGCAACAAATAACATTCCATTCGCGGGCAGAACCGAAGGAGCCACGGCGACCTCTCGTATCATCGGCTTGGATGTTGATATCGCAGCAGCAATGGCTGATCAGATGGGTCTTAGACTCAAGCTGGTCGACATAGCCGAAACCAGCCTCACCGAGCTTTTCCTGAACCAGGAAATCGACCTTTTCATGGGCTATCAGCCAGATAATATGCTGTCCAGTCCCTATGTGCTCATCGGGCCTTACATGCTTGACGGCCCAGCGGTATTCACAATCGGATTGCGCATGCCGCCCGGCCCCTTTGACATTACCTCGCTCAGCGGGCAGACCTTTGCAGTTCGCGGAAACTCCCTCTCTTCCTGGCAGCTCGAGCAACGCTTCGGACTGCAGGCGATTCAAGCTTATGCATCTTTGGCGGAAGCATTCGAAGCCGTCGCCGATGGCGAAGTCAGCTACGTGGCGGCAGACGCAGTAGCTGGAGCCTACCAGTCTGGTAAGCATCGAGACTTTCTCTGCCTCGGCTTCATTGAAGATCCTCGCAGGGTCTTCATCGGTGTTGCTCCCGGCAACCAGGAGATGACTGACGCAGCTGGAAAAGCCTGGCGCGAGCTGCGCGACAACGGCACCTTGCGCGTCATCGTCAACAAGTGGCTGGGCTACACAGCGACCGACCTCGTGCTGAACACGTTGGGAACAAGCGGAACCGGCGTTCCAATCGACACCGGAGACGACTTACCCGATCCATCGGATTCTCATCTGTCCCCAGGGGACGGAGCCGAATAGCTTCACCTCAACACTCGGTAACGCTCCTACTAACACTGTGCAGCAAACCTCGCTTGTTCTACCGCAGGCTTTGTGCTGTATTGGCAGGCAGGTTTCCGGCTCACGTCTCGCAGCTTTTCAGCAGCTGGCTCGGTGTGGCTTAGCGATTTCTGAAACGCATCAATATTAGATTTCCTCACAGAATTATGCATAGCAATCCATTATGCTGTAGTACTATGCAACGGAGAAGGAAAACCGTTGGGTCGTGTTGTGGCTAAAAACTCAAGCTGCAACAACAATGAATAAGGTATGACAGACAAGGAGGAAGACATGTCCGTACCGAAAAAGATGGCTTCAAGTGCCATCGCGTTTATGCTGGCGATCAGCTTTGCCCTCGTTGGTTGCACCAGTAACAACAACAATAACAGCAACAGTGGTGGCGGTAGTGAGGCCACAAACGAGCTGGGTCTGATCGAAGAGGGTAAGTTGATCTGCGGATCAGACTGCGACTATCCACCATTCATCTGGCTGGATGAGTCTGGCAAGCCAGTAGGCTTCGAGGTTGAGCTGATGGAAGCTATCGCTCACGACATGGGTTTGGAGCTGGTATATCTAGAGCCCCAAAACTTTGACTCACTTCCGACAGTCGTTGCAGGTGGAGGCAAGATGGATCTTGCTGTTTCGTCCATGACTATCACTGATGTTCGTCTTGAGACCATCAACTTCTGCATTCCTTACTATGATTCAAACCAAGCTGTTGTGACACTGGTTGATAGCCCCTACACCAGCATTGACGATCTGGCAGAGCTTACTGTCGGTGCACAGGCTGGCACCACAGGTTACGACTGGGCTGTTGAGAATCTACCGAATGCGACCATCAAGACCTTCAACCAGACCAGCGAAGGTATGGCAGCACTGCGTGCTGGAGAGATCGAGGCACTGTTCTTCGATGAGCCAGTTGCAATCGAGCATGTCAGCACCGGTTACACTGACTGCCAGGTAATGCAGGTTATTCCGACTGGCGAGCAGTATGGTTTCGCGGTTAGCAAAGACAATCCAGCGCTGGAGGCAGCAGTGAATGAGAGCCTGCAGAGACTGATCGATAACGGCACATATGCTGAGATTTTCTCCAGATACTTTGATTTTGAGCCCACAATAAAGTAAGGTAGGCATGACAGAAAGCACTTATGTAAGTGCTTGAATAGATACAACGAAATACGGCAGAATGACTAACAATTTCAGGCATCAAAAGGTTCCTGGCAGCTCTTGGGGGCTGCCAGGAATCTGCCTGTGGCAGAAAAAACCTAATAACACCGAAGAGCTCTCACATGAGAAGCAGCCGCAAAACGCAATAAACCGAGTGCTGGTCTGCCTGGCTCTTGCAGTGCTGCTTTTAGCAACTCTGCCGCCCTCAGCATGGGCATTAACTACCGAGAGAGCTTCCGCGCGCCCCAATGATTCATCGCAAAAGTTGGTTATCGGCGGTAGACCGACAAGGATCACCTGGGTTGGTAATGTGGCAGAAAACGAAGAAGTCACATCGATTACCTTGATGTTTCCTGTCGGATGCTCGTTGACCGATGATACCTATGTCAAAGTGCAAGAGATGATCATGGATGACCCGATGCATCCACAGCGAAATGATCCTGCGTACTCCATCGAGCTGGACAGCACTCACCTTTACCTGCAGTTTGAAACACCGATTCAGCCTAACAATCAGCTCTACATAGAGATTTTCAATTTCTGTCTGCCTGAGCTGACAGGGGAGTACTTTATAACCGGTAGCTATACCGATGGCCCTGGTAGGTCCCATGACTTAAGCGCTCAGCAGAATCCGATTGTTGTCGTTGCTATGACCCGTACACAGAAGTTAGTGGATGCCATCGGTGAATGGGAATGGGTTCAGTCATGGAACTCAGTGATGTTTCTCAGGGTATTCTTCAATCCAGCCTGGTTTGTTGCTTCGATACCAGTACTCTTCAAAGGATGGTTAATATCGCTTCTTTTAGTGACATTAGGCTTTCCTTTAGCTATCCCAATCGGTTTGGGCTTCTCTTTTATGCGAATGTCCAAGTTCAGAGTGCTGCGAGGAATCGCTAGTGTTTGGGTCAATTTTATCAGGGGCACTCCACTCTTCCTGCAGATCTATATCGCATTTTTCGGATTGCCGTTATTAGGTGTCAGAATCGGAAACTATCCGCTTGCTGTTCTAGTGCTGGCTATGAACTCATCAGCCTACCTTGCAGAGATTTTCCGTGCAGGTATTCAGTCGATAAACAAGGGACAGTTCGAAGCTGCCAGCTCACTTGGTATGACAGGCTTCCAAACCATGTTCTCCGTGATCATTCCTCAGACTATCCGCAGGGTGATACCTACCATGACCTCAGAGTTCATTCTGCTCTATAAAGACACTTCGCTACTTTCAGCTGTAGGAGTAATGGAGCAGATGATGTATGCGAAAGCGCTGGCAAATACCACAGCGAATCTAACACCTTATGTTGTGTCGGCTTGTTTTTACCTGATCATCACACTGCCTTTGACCAGGGTTATTTCTGTATTCGAGAAGCGTTTGGCTGCATCAGAAGGTCGTGCTGAGCCACCCGAAGATACCAAGGCTGGAAGAATCAGACTGGGCAGATCAGATCAGGATTCTGACAAGAGCACTGCCTCGCTGCAAGCGAGAAGGTCGGATGCTGGCGAATCCGCAGCAGCTCAAACACTGAGCCAAGGGACAGGTTTGCGAGAATCGAATGACTGAGCCATCGAGCATAGAAACCACTACCAGCGATGTCGCCATCGGAGACACTGGCTCCGATCTGCCTCAAGGTATTGTCCGCGTCGTCGACTTGCATAAGGCGTTCGGTAGCCTGCAGGTGTTAAAAGGTGTCTCAATGGATATCCAGCGCGGCGAAGTTGTCGTTATCATGGGCCCATCAGGCTCCGGTAAATCCACCCTGCTCCGTTGCCTTAATCTTTTGGAGAAACCCACTTCAGGTGATATCTATTTCGAAGACCTGCAGGTTACTGCTGCAGACACCGACATTCACAAATTGCGTGAGAAGGTCGGCATGGTCTTTCAGAGCTTCAACCTTTTCCCGCACTTGTCTGCCAAGGGCAACGTTATGCTGGCTCAACGCAAGGTACTTAAGCGTAGCAAAGAAGATGCAGAGCGTATTGCGATTGAGCAGCTCGAAAAGGTTGGCCTTGCCAATCGACTCGACTATCTACCAGCCCAGCTTTCCGGAGGTCAGCAGCAGCGGGTTGCCATAGCACGAGCGCTGGCAATGGACCCGCACGTGATGCTGTTCGACGAAGTTACCAGTGCTCTTGATCCGGAGTTGGTACGCGGAGTACTCGATGTCATGCGTGCCCTGGCACTTGGCGGTATGACAATGATAGTCGTCAGCCATGAGATGGGCTTTGCTCGTGAGGTTGCCGACAGGGTGGTCTTTATGGACGACGGTATTATCGTTGAGCAGGGCACCCCATACGAGGTTTTCAACAACCCTCAGAACCCACGCACTAAAGATTTCCTCGGCCACATTTCTTAAAAGCCACCTCTCAAACCTCGAGCCGTGGCTTCAGCCAGGGTTTGCATATCGGACACATGATGAGTCCGACAAAGCGCGACATAAAAAGCCTCGATGTAGTTGAACCGTTAGCAACAAGGCGAAGTAATTGAGCTATGCTTTGCAGCAAAGAAATTTTTTGGTAACGATTACAAAAGACAGGGGGCAATCATGAATATCACAATCACCGGTCGCAGAATGAGCGTCAATGAAGAGCTGCATGACCATGTCGATCACCGACTGGCCAATGCGACAAAAGTCTTTCAGATCGATCCAATGGATGTCGAGGTGGTTCTTCGTCGCGACACCAGAGCAAGCCGTGAGGTCAGCACCTGTGAAATCACCTTGCGCACCAAGGGCAACATCATCCGGACCGAAGCAACAGACGAAGAGATCCGAGCCGCGATCGATATAGCAACCGCCAAGCTTGAGCGCCAGCTGCGTAAGTATAAAACCAGAGTCATTGATCGCAGGCAGCGCGCCCCACGTCTGTCCGAGGCAATAGAGCAAGCCATACCAGATCAGATACTTACAGACGAAGATGAATTCGTTGAAGAGGATGACGAGCAGCTGATTCGGGTCAAGGAAATTGACCTGGACATGCTGAACACCCAGCAGGCATTGCTGCAAATGGATCTGCTTGGGCACGACTTCTTCCTATATGTCTCTGCTGAAGACGGTCTACCAGCTGTTATGTATCGCCGCAACGAAGGCGGCTATGGAGTGATCCGCCCGCGAGTAGAGCAAGAAGAAGGTTAGACATCCAGCAAACCCTAGAATATGCTAAACTGACATATCGAAGTGTTTTTCGAAGAACGACAACGCGCAAAAAACGGAGCAGAAAAGAAGCATGAGCGCGCAATCATCCAATAGAAGCATGTCAAGCTATGGCGGCGTCCGCCCACGTACCACCCGCGCCAGCAGCACCAATTCTACCGCGCCTGCCAGCAACACCACCGCCAGCAACACCACCACCAGCAGCGCTCAGCGCGCTACGCGTTCAAAAGCCAGGCGGCTGATAACGCTGGCAACCAATATAACCATAATACTTGCTACCCTCTCACTAGCCTGTGTAATGGTGTATCCCGCCCTTCAGAACTGGTGGAAGGTACGCCGCGACCTTCAGCTACTACAGGTCGAAAGCCAGGCTCTGATTCAGAGAAACGACCAGATTCAGATGCAAATCGATGCCCTGGGCACACCCGAAGGAATCGAAAGCCGCGCCCGTGAGGAGTTCGGCTGGGTACTACCAGGCGAGCGCGCAGTCAACATCAGCGGACTGCCCTCGCACAGCAGCTCCACTGCGCTTCCAGACGGCATTGTCACAGGATCAGTCCGCCCGCAAATCGACTGGGTGACCGACACCCTCGACTTCATATTCGGCTACGAATACCCAACACCGCCACCAGCACCGGATGACGTGATCATCGGCCTTTGACCATGTTGCTGGCAGCTCTCGACTACGGCACAGTAACATCGCGCCTGCTGATAGCCGATGTCACCAACGGACAGATCACCTCTCTACTCAAGAAAACAAGCATCACCCATCTTGGCGAGGGGTTGGCTGAAACCGGACAGATATCTACAGCCGCCTGCGAAAGAGTAATACAGGCCAGCCAGGCATTTCTAGCAGAAATCTCATCAATCCATCTGGATAAAACCTCGTTGATTCAGCACGAAGCCATCCTTCGAGCGGTAGCGACTTCAGCAATGCGCGATGCATCGAATAGTGATACCGTCGTCGCAGCATTAGCTGAGCTGGGCATAAGTATTGAGGTGATCGGCGGTAGTCGCGAAGCTTTGCTTAGCTTCTCCGGAACAATAAGTGGTTTCGACCGGAAATCGATCAGCGGCAAGACGATTCTGGTAATAGACATCGGTGGTGGCAGCACCGAATTGACTCTGGGTACCCTGGCTGATCCAGGTTCTATTCCAGTGGTGAGAAGCGCAACATCGATTGACCTGGGAGCACGTCGGGTTACCGACAGATGGCTGAAAAGCGATCCACCGGCAGCATCTGAGATAGAAGAGGCTCGCATTGGGATTCACCGACAGCTTGCAAGCTGGGTCGAGCAGCAGGATATGCACAGCGAGTCGATAGACATAGCGATCGCAGTTGCCGGAACACCAACGACACTGATAGCTATCCGAGACCGGCTGGAGGTATATGACCAGGATCATGTACATGGGCAGATGCTCTTATCGTCACAGGTGGCACAACTGCTTGACCACCTGGCTTCGCTACCTGTCGAGCAGCGCCGAACCGTGGTGGGGTTAGAGCCTGCAAGAGCTGAAGTTGTGGTTGGTGGGGTACTGATATTAGATGAGCTGATAAAGCTAATGGATCTTGAGTTTGTTACCGTCAGTGAAACGGACATATTGCAAGGAGTCTTGCTCGAATTGTGGCATGAGCTTTCGTGAAGCTGGTCACTACTGTGGTAGGGGCGGTGAGACTCGAACTCACAAGCCTTGCGGCGGCGGATTTTAAGTCCGCTGCGTATGCCAATTCCGCCACGCCCCCACGCCAGCAAAAGCTACTGACCTGCAGATACCGCTTTTTGCTTATCCTATCAAAGCGCTTTGAGAGTGCCATTCTAGTCTATTTGACACATTTTGGCACACGGCTTATTTCTCAATTTTTAGGCATATGAATTATCGTCTGCATGCATTGAATAGCCAGCACAGTAAGGTAAGCCAGTAAAAGAACAAGCTAAAAGAACAAGTACGAATCCGAGTTAGGATGCTGATTCACTGGCATTGATAACAGAGTGGATAGCCATAGATGTGCTGATTGCCCATAAATCATGTGTTTTGAATCGCAAATATCGAAATCGCTTGCATGTCAAAGTAGCTAGGCTATCATAAGCCAATCAGGGCTGATTACTGCAAGACAGGACACTGAACAACCTAAAGACAGATTCGCTTATGTAGATTAATGCGATGGCAAAGGCTGTCACCAACTTGGCTTCTCAGAGACGGTGACATTGAATTTTTGTTACCATAGGCGAATTGTTTTTTAGGTTAACAAGCAGACGATACTTCCCAGACCACACCTGGCTATGAGCAAGACAGGCTGGATGTATAGAGAAAGGGAGTCCAGATGCCTTCAGAGTATATTGCTGCTGCACTCGGCCTTGTGGTTGCTGGTGTAGCCGCAGTGCCATTGTGGTTTGCCAACAGGCTAACGATGAACCGTGAGCGACGTGTTGGTTATTACACCATGCTTGCAGTACTTGCAGCACAGGGAATCAGCATGGTGGTCGTTACTATTGCGATAATCATCTGCTTTGCAATGGCCAAGCAATTGTTACTGTGGCTAGCGTTACCAGCGATCAGCACGCTTTTACTGCTGAATGTTGTTATGGCGTTCTGGATTATCAGATCCAGGCGGAGAAGGTAGTTACACGAAGGATTGTTTAAGGCGCGATGGAAGAGTTCGATAGCGAATTAGCACATTTGTTGGCTGACCTACAGGGTCTCCCCATGTATGACTTCGGATGGGGCTCAATCACTCCGTTTACATTCTGGATGTTTATCTCGGTGGTGGTTGTTTTTCTGACCATTTGGTACCTCAAGAAAAAAATCTCGTTCATACCGAAATTCGGCTTTGAGACCGTTGTTGAAGCAGGCGTTGACTTTGTCAGACGAGAGGTGGGCGAGACGCTGTTCGGAGCACATTCAGCGGAGCATATGCCATACCTCTGCACAGTATTCTTCTTTATCCTGATCGGTAACGCGATGGGTCTGATACCTGGCGCCAAGTCAGCTACCGGAACAATGTCGGTTACCCTGGTGCTCTCTGGCAGTAGCTTCCTTTACTTTAACTATGCAGGTGTCAAGCACTCTGGCTTCTGGCACTATATTATCTCTATTGCCCCAGCCGGGCTGCCACCAGGTGTAAATGTCATGGTCTGGGCTATCGAGGTTTTCTCGATGACCATGAGAATCGTGTCCCTGGCAATCCGTTTGTTTGCCAACATGTTCGCCGGCCACCTGGCAATGGGAGTATTCGCTTTACTGGCAACAACCTACTTCACACCACTCTTGCATTCGGTAACCTCTGAAACAATCATCAATGGTGCTGTGTCCGGGGTGCTGCTTGTCATTCTGATGGCAGTCTATGCTGCTGAGATACTGGTCGCATTTATCCAGGCTTATGTCTTCACCCTGCTATCTGGGGTGTACATACAGTTAGCTACCAGCGAGCACTGAGGTTACACTCGGGAGAAAATCCCGATGTACATATTATGGGGCTCATTGGGAGCCCCATAGCAATACTCAAGCTACACAATGGGCTTGGTAACGACAAAGGAGGCATTGTGACTATTCTTTACTACGCAATAATCGTCTTTATTGCCGCTGGCTGCATTTCGATGATTGCCATGTCAGCACACAGATCCATGGCGCGCCAGCCAGAGATTCAGAACAGGGCGTTCATCACCTTCGTACTGGGCGCAGCTTTCTGCGAGATGTTGGGTCTGCTTGGTTTCGTTTTAGCCTTTGTTGCTGGTTAAGCGAAGTACAGCCAAGCATTAGAAGACCAAACAAGATCAGCCTATTAGGCTGACTGGAGGTTACGGTGAAGCGTTACCAGAGGAGAATAACGCGGCTTTTGGCTACGCTGATCGGCACCATCGTTTTTAGCCTGGTGGTGCCTGTAATGGCGTTTGCCGAAGAGGCGCACGACGCAGGCCATGAATCGTCGGGTGCCGGTATCAGCTTGCTGATGCCGAACATGGGTGAATTTATCCCGATGTTGATCTGCTTTGCCATTCTATTCGCGATTCTTGCGAAGTTCGGATGGCCTACGATAATCAATACACTCGAAAGCCGGGTTGAGAGAATCAAGGGCGATTTGGATGCAGCGGAGGAATCGCGGGTCGAAACCGCAAAACTGCTCGAGGAGCAGAGAAAACTGCTTGATGAAGCTAGAAGTGAGGCTACCAAGATCATCAACGATGCCAGGATTGCTGCTGAAGCTAACAGGCGTGAGACTGAGGCTGAGGCAGCCAGACAGGCGGAGTTGATTCTTGCAAGGGCGCACGAGACAATCGAGCAGGAGAAGAACCAGGCGATGCTGGAGCTCCGGTCGTCACTGGCGGATCTGACTGTGACACTGGCAGGTCGGCTGATCGGTAACGACCTGGATGATCAGACGCATCGGAAGATCATCGAGTATTACGTCACCCAGGCTGGGGATCTCGATTATGCGACCCAAGCGGGGAGTCTGAATGCCAACTAGCTACCGAACAGAGATAGTCGATGTCTATGCTCAGGCAATCATCGATGCTGTTAGCGAAGATGGCGTACAGGCTGACCAAGACGCTGGGGGCAGCGCTCGAACTGTCGCTGATCAAGCAGCAGAGCTTTCGCTGGCCTTTCAGGAGTTCTGTCAGGCTTTTGATTCAACCCCAGAGCTCAGAATGCGTCTATCTGATGTCGGCTTGAGCCTTGAGGTCAGAAACGGTCTGGTTGACACACTGTTCAGCGGCATGCCACCTGTTGTTCTTACTGTGGCAAAACTCTTGATTGAACGACAGGAGTTAAGGCTGCTGAGGTTCATCGAGGATCGATTGACAACAATGATCGAGAATCAATTCAGAGTAATGATTATCGATGTGACTACTGTTGTCGAGCTCGATGATGATATTCGTCGTTCAATCAAAGATAAGTACTCTGCCCAGCATAATGTCTCGGTTGCGTTGCGAGAGCATATTGATCCGAGCATCATGGGTGGCATAGTAATGCAGGTGCGTGGTCGGCGCATCGATGCAAGCCTTGTGGCGCAGCTGACGCGAGCTCGCGAGGTGCTGACCAGTAACACTCCCGGAGGTGCTTTATAAATGGCAGAAATCACTGCAAGTGCCATAGATGCTGCTTTACGTGAACAGTTAAAAGCTGTTGAGATCGGCGTGCAGTCAAGAGAAATCGGTTTCGTGACCCAGGTAGGTGACGGAATCGCCTTGGTCTCAGGACTCAGAGACGCAATGTCTGGTGAGTTACTTGAGTTCGTTTCTGATGATGGAGAGATCATCTATGGTCTTGCCCAGAACCTGGACGAAAGAGAAGTGGGTGCCGTACTGCTTGGTGATGCCACGGTAATCAAAGAGAATAACACCGTCGCAACCACCGGTCGTATCGTGGAGGTACCCTCTGGCAAAGATTTTCTTGGTAGAGTCGTAAACCCCCTGGGGGAGCCAATCGACGGTAAGGGTCCGATCAGGGCAGAAGGGTATCGCCCGGTTGAGTTCAGAGCACCAGGTGTTATTGAGCGCGAGGGTGTCAATCAGCCTATGCAAACCGGTATCCTGGCAATCGACTCGATGATCCCGATCGGTCGAGGCCAACGAGAGCTGATTATCGGCGATCGTCAGACCGGTAAGACCGCAATCGCTGTTGACACGATCATCAACTCAAAGGGCAAGGATCTGATCTGCATCTATGTGGCAATCGGTCAGAAGGCTTCTACAGTAGCAACTGTTGTAGAGACACTTGAGCGTTATGGAGCACTGGAGTACACGATTGTTGTTGCCGCATCAGCATCAGACAGTGCCCCTCTGCAATATCTGGCTCCAATGGCAGGTTGTGCCATGGGTGAGTTCTTTGTATACACTGGTGCTGACGGCCAACCAGCTTCAGCAGATAATCCTGGTCGAGACGTACTATGTATCTATGATGACCTGTCAAAGCAGGCGGTTGCGTATAGGCAGATGTCGCTTACCTTGCGCCGTCCACCTGGACGCGAGGCCTATCCTGGTGACGTTTTCTATCTGCACTCCCGTCTTTTGGAGCGGGCAGTCAAGATGTCAAAAGAAAACGGTGGTGGCTCTTTGACAGCCCTACCTATTATCGAGACCCAGGCAGGTGACATCGCAGCTTACATTCCGACCAATGTTATCTCTATTACTGACGGACAGATCTTCTTGCAATCGGATCTGTTCTTCCAGGGACAACGCCCAGCCGTAAACGTCGGTATCTCTGTATCTCGAGTAGGAGGAGACGCACAAACCTCTGCAATGAAACAGGTTGCCGGTTCGTTGCGTCTTGACCTTGCAGCGTATCGTGAGTTACAGGCATTCTCCCAGTTCGGATCGGACTTGGATCGTGCCACCCAAAACCAATTGAATCGTGGCGAGCGGATGACTGAGCTTCTCAAGCAAGGCCGCTATATGCCAATGCCTTTTGAAGATCAGGTCATCGCTATCTATTCAGGAAACGAAGGCTTCCTGGATGATCTTCCCACCAGCTCCGTAGTGCGCTTCCGTACCGAGCTGCTGAGATATATTGCTACTCAGCACGGTCGAATCACTCAGACGATCCGTGACGAACAACGCCTATCCGACCAAACAAGAGCAGACTTGAGCGAAGTCATCACTTCATTCAAGGCTCAGTTCGAGGTCTAGGAGAGCCTTGAGGTGGCAAATCTTCGTGACATCAAAAGGCGGATAAACTCGGTTGTCTCGACACAGCAGATCACTCGGACAATGGAGATGGTTGCTACTGCAAAGATCAGAAGGGCTACCGAACGGATCGTCCAGGCTACACCATATGCGACAGCAATGGCCAGTGTTTTACAGAGTGTAGCCAGGCGAACCAGGAAGCCAAAGAACCCCCTGCTTCTTCAACACAGTAAAACCAGCAATATCATCGTCATAGTCGTCAGTTCGGATCGCGGTATGGCAGGTGGGTTCAACTCATCTGTGTTGCGAACCGCTGAGCACTTCATCGCAGAGATGACCGAACGCCAGATAGGTTGCGAGATCATTGCCTGCGGCTCAAAGGCTGCAGCTTATTATCGTGACCGCAGTACTCCGGTTGCCTTTGATATGCGAGGAAACTCTGCTGACCCGACTATTATTGACGCTCAACGCATTGCGTCCTTTGTCATAGATAGCTACACCAGTGGCAAGTCAGATCAGGTTGTGATGTTTTATAACCACGCCAGAAACGTGGCAGACCAGGAGATCAGGCTTGAGCAGGTACTACCGATTACCCAGTTAGATAACGACTTCCAGTTCGGAGAAGAGTGGGAGTCGATGATGGAAGGTGGCTCCGCCCGGGTTATCGCCAGCCGCGTTAAAGAGGGCGTTGGTGATATCGAGCGCAGCGAGATGACAGCAGAAGATGTCGCTGACGCTACCATCAGTCGGTTAACCAATGGCACCAATGGAACCGACCAGCAGGAAGAGTCATCTGATGAAGACGACCAGATTGTCCAGCGTTATGAATTCGAACCATCCGCAACGGTCGTGTTGAACTCGCTGTTGCCAGACTTTGTCAAGATCAGGATTTTTCACGCCCTTCTTGACTCGGCAGCAGGTGAGCAGGGTGCTCGTCGAAAGGCTATGAAATCAGCTACCGACAACGCAACTGAGATGATCGACACATTGATGCGTTTATATAACCGTGCCCGTCAAGGCGCAATCACAACCGAGATCACAGAGATCGTCGGTGGTGCAGCCGCTTTGGAAGAGACATATTAGAGCAACTGGCGCAAGACTGAAAAGCAGATATCAGGCTTTGAGTTTGCCGATAAGGAGTATTGATGGATAGTGTAGAAAAAGAAACTATTGAAATGAATATCGGTAGAATCGTCAGGATTATCGGACCGGTTGTCGACGTGGAGTTCGCAGCCGATTCGATCCCATCGATTTACAATGCCTTAAGTATCAAGGCAGAAACACCTATCGGTCCTGTCTCACTGGTTGCTGAAGTCGAAATGCACCTTCCAGGCAATATCGTCCGGGCTGTTGCAATGTCATCGACTGATGGCCTGCAGCGTGGTATGGAGGCAATTGACACAGGCTCGCCGATTATGATGCCGGTTGGCGAGAATACGCTCGGGCGCATCTGGAACGTTGTCGGCGAGTTGATCGACAACACTGAAATGCCTGAGATAACCGAGTACTATCCGATACACAGGCCTGCCCCACCATTCGAGGAGCTGACCACTTCCACTGACATTTTCGAGACAGGCATCAAGGTCATCGACCTTCTGGAGCCATACATCAAAGGTGGAAAAACCGGTCTCTTCGGTGGTGCCGGGGTAGGTAAGACCGTTATCATCATGGAGCTTATCAACAATCTTGCCCAGGAGCATGGTGGAACATCGGTCTTCACCGGAGTAGGTGAGCGCACCCGTGAGGGAACAGCGCTGTATGAAGAGATGACCGAGTCAGGCGTTATCCAGAAAACCTCGCT
>WQXZ01000023.1 GCA_009781525.1 Coriobacteriia bacterium
CTCTCTACCATGAACTCGGTGGCCAAGGCGGCCTTGCGGTTGCATCAACAACAGCACTGACAATAGAGCTCGACCTGGATCTTGAGCTCGATTCTGCACCGACTTTCGACCCAGAACCAGAACCAGAACCAGCTCCGATATTGGATACTGATTCAGACTTGGAGTTAGAGTAACAAAGACCTTACAACTCTATAGGCAACCAGCAACACAAAGTAGATGAAGCAATAGAGTTAATAAGAGAACCGAGGGTGTAGCAGAAAAAATGCTCTTCACCCTCGGTTTCTGCCATGGAGGGCGTATAGGCAACAAACCGATACGCAAAGGCAAGAGGAGGGACAAAATGAAATCGAAGAAACTACTGCTAGTCATACTCTGCGCGATACTGATGCTGACCGCGTTTCCACAGGTCAAATCAGCTAACGCAGACGGTGACATAACAGGTGACTATATGTTGGATGAGCTGATCGTAAGCTTCTATGACCGATCTCTCTTTCCCGGTGAAGAAAAACAATATGACGATGAAGTAACAAAAGTACTGAAAGACGGACTTTTAGTCGTATCCGATAATGTCTATGTGGTCAGAGCAGAAGACCTGTCTAGAAATCCCAATGCGGTAATAAATCGCTTCAAGAACTCAAAGTTCATCGAATACGTTGAGCCAAACTACACCATGCAAAAAGAATATACCCCGAACGACCCGAGCTACTCAACCCAGGCATTGCTCCTGATGATACTGAACGCACAAGCCGGCTGGGATATCGTAAAGTCCAACCCGAACGTCGTGATAGCAGTAATCGACTCGGGAGTCACAGCCACCCACCCCGATATGCCAAGACCACTCGCTGGCTATTCCGCAGTAGCGGGACTTTCTGCACACAATGATAGAGACGGGCACGGTACCAATGTGGCAGGTGTGATCGCAGCGATTGGAGACAACCGCGTCGGAATCGCTGGAATAAACTGGAACGCCACCATTCTACCGGTGAAAGTGGATGATGCATCCGGCACGATTTCGGTTGCAAATGTGGCGAAAGGCATCCTCTGGGCGGCGGACAACGGTGCCAGAATCATTAACCTAAGTCTGGGAACCGCATCGGACTCGGTTACGCTGAGAAACGCAGTCGACTATGCCCACGCGAGCGGCTGTGCTATCTTTGCTGCCACCGGTAACGACGGTAAAAGCACGGTCTACTATCCTGCGCGCTATGCGAATGTGATTGGCGTCGGCGCCACATCAAACGGAACCACCCGTGCGCCGACATCGAGTTATGGCGATGGCATGGACGTGATGGCATTCGGTGCTTACTATACGACCACCGCATCGGGCGGTTACGCCAATGCTGCCGGCACTTCCTTCGCGTCTCCCCAGGTCGCGGCGTTGGCATCGCTGATGCTCGGTGTGAACCCGGACCTGACCAACGACCAGATCTACGCGCTGATTCGCCAGGGCACCAAGACCAACGGCAGCTACAGTTTCGAGACAGGATATGGGTGCATCGACATTGCCAAGACACTCGCCCTGGTCCGAGACAGTACCACACCCCCTCCGATCGACACCGTAGAACCCGACCCAGAGCCTGCTCCTGCCCCTGCGCCACCGCATTACGCCAGTGCACCTACTATCACACTGTTCGGCTCCCAAGACATCAGTCTGTTCGTAGGGGAGAGTTTTGTTGAGTCCGGCTACAAGGCAGCTGACTGCTTTGAAGTGGATATCACGGATGATGTTGAAGTGGTATATGCAATCAACTCTGATGTTGTTGGCCTCTATACCATCAGCTACTCGGTGACAGATGGTGGCGGAAATACTGCTCGTGTTGACCGCACGGTCTTCGTCAAAGAGCAAGAGGTGGCTTCACCAGAACCGAATGCTCCGACTATCACGATTATCGGATCCGATCTGATAATTCTGCATCTCTCAAGCGATACCCCATATACCGAACAGGGAGCACTGGCTATCGACGATAGTGATGGTGATATCTCAAGCAAGGTGGTTGTTGAAGGCAGTGTCAATCGCAACGCTGCAGGAACCTACACACTTACCTATAAAGTAGTCAATAGCGCAGGACTTGAAGCAGTAGCTACTCGCGAGGTGCGCATACTTGCTCCCAATGAGGTCAACCTACCACGCACTCCCTATAACTTCACCGGGCAGGGTAAGGTGGATACTGTGACTATCCATAAAGATGTGGTGGTCAGTGCATCTGGCTGGCTTGACCTGAAGGTGACATCAATCGATAACAAGGCAGCAATCACAGTTTGTTTCATTGACACAACCATTCGTGATAATCCAGAGCACAAACCAGGAGATGAGATCATCTACAACAATACTTTCACGGCGGTAGGCACCACCCAGTTATATATAGAAGAGGGTAAGTACGAAGTGCGGGTGACTATGGCAGCCGGCAACGGCAACTGCAAGTACGCGATCAGCATCTTAACTCCCGAAGAGATCTACCTGACCTTCGCAGAAGCTGAGGTACCACTGGCTCTGACTATTGACACCTTCATCGTCTCGCTTGAATATAAGCGGGATGAGTTGTTAGCCAACCAGCTACCATTCACCCAAAATGAGATGTATGAGTGCCTGGTCAGAAATGGTTACACTCTAGAGCAGATGATAGACTTCGGCTTCACTGTGGGTGAGCTTGTAGCTTTCGGCTATCAAGTCGACTCTGAACTGCTTCCGATAGGCATCGGTGTCTCTGACACCATCTTCTACGAGGTGCAGCGCGGAGACAGCCTATGGTGCATCGCCCAGGCTCACTATGGCGATGGTTACCGCTGGATAGAGATCTACGAAATGAATCGCGACGCAATAGGCAGCAACCCCGACCTGATATACACTGGCACCGTCCTGGTGCTTAGTGCTGAGTGAGGCTACTGCATGCAGGTGTGTAGCAACCTACAGTGATGCTACTGCGTGCCAAACGAGGTTTTATCCACATTATTTGAGATCGGCGAAAGCATTGATCCTGTCGATAAGGAAGTCGTAGCACTCAAGTTTGGTTGTTGTTTTGCGGAATTGGTCGCTTTGGGCTTTGGCCATCATGCCGTCTATCAGTTCGGGGTAGTCGCGTCGCATGTAGGTGTAGAGGTCTTCGAAGGGGATGTTGGCGCGAAAGCCACCTTGGCCGACGTAGGCGAATGATGATCCGCCACCGCGTCCGCCGCGTCCACCACCGCCGCGTC
This sequence comes from Coriobacteriia bacterium, assembly GCA_009781525.1. Lineage (GTDB taxonomy): Bacteria > Actinomycetota > Coriobacteriia > Coriobacteriales > UBA8131 > WQXZ01. The sequence goes on from WQXZ01000023.1 coordinate 3,193, forward strand.
CACCGCCGCGCCCGCGATCCTGAATGGCCCAGCCGTGGTCGTACAGTGGCAGCATGGCGCTGATGGCGCGATTGCCATCGACGGTGAAGCTCAGGTTGCTTTCGTGTCTGCCGCCGTTTCGGGTGACGCAGTCAAAGAACATCATCTTGATCAGGTTTTCTTGGGCATCAGGTTGTAGATAAGGCTTCAGTCCCTGGAAGGATAGCTCGCGGGGGTTGTCGTAGACGGGCACGCCGGGACGTGATTTGTCGCGATTGTATAGTCCACCGCATCTGCCCAGTGCGCCAGCTGAGAGGACGCGATCGGTGAATCCTTTGCGCACGTCCATGCTGATGCAACCACCGGCTTCGAATAGTTCGCCAACGAGGATTTTTGCGCTTGGCACACCTAACTCTTCGGCGACTTTGGATGCCGCATACTCGGCGTAGGCAGACCTTCTCCACTGGGTTTCGGGTTTGAATAGGCCAGTGTCACCGGTTTCTATGTTGATTACCCAGCACATATCCTGGGTTGTTCCCACTACTTCGACACCTGACATGACCCACTTGTCTGGGTCGATCCAATCGTTATCGTTCCACCAACTCATATGATTACCTCGGTTTCGATTATCTGTAGATGCTACCTTAGTAGAAGGTGTGCGCGTTCTCTGGTACTTCCTTGTAGAAGTAGAACAACTGCTGTGAGTCACTGAGAGGGGAGTTGTCTGTCCGGTAGCGTTCGTGCTGGGCAATCAGCGATTCAAGAATAGTCCACTCATCGTAGCTGGTAATGTTGTTCTGTTGCATTAGAACATCGGCTGCCCACTCATCTTCTTCAGGTACAACGCGATAGAGAATGTAGCCAAGTACCTCTCTGGTCTGGTAGGTTTTGTCGATTTCATTCATTCTCGGAATCTGCATGAACCAGTGCGGAAACCTACTGCCTTTTATCAGGTATCTGAACTGGTACTCAGAGTTTGCGGTTCGAGTCAGCTCACCTATCAGGTAAGGGCCGTCACCAATATCCTTTGACATCAGGTAGTACTTGTCGCTCATGCATTCCTCCATTTTATTCACGAACATGCAGCAGCTACTATAACATATAGTAAGTTACCTAACTAATGACAAGGCTTATTGGGTTTGGATTCTTACGAAATGCGGTTTTAACAGTACGACTTGATAGCGAGGTAAAGCTTAAAGCAAAAGCATCCCTCGAGAAGCTTGGCGTAACGCCTTCAGCTGCAGTTCAGCAGCTATTTGACTACATTGTTCGTACTGGAAACCTTCCATTTGACGATGATACCAAACCCTCGCAGGATGAGATAAAGCGCCGACTTCAAGCAGTGAGTCGATTCGAGCTAAGCCAGCCACTTGACATCAGTGACGATGAGATCAGGGCAGCTCGTATTAAGGTTAAATATGATATTGATGCTTGACTGCGATGTCGTGATTGATAAGTTGATTTTGCGACAGCCTTTCTGTGAGTGGTCGAGTAAGGTGTTTATGCTGGGTGTGTTCGGTGACGCAGAGCTGTTCATCAGCACGAACATGCTAACTGATATCCACTACATTCTTGAGAAAGAGCTAGGCAGTCAGCAGGCGCAAGCTGTTTTGCTAGAGAATGTTGGCACACTTCAGATATGTGGTGTATCTGCCATTGATGCGGTTTGGGCCATGAGTCAGAACTGGACAGATTTTGAAGACTGTCTGGTTGCTCGCGCAGCAGATAATGTGAAGGCTGACTACATTGTCACCAGGGATAATCATGCTTTTCTTAGGAGTAAGGTTCCAGCTATAAGCCCAGAAAGCCTGATGAAACTGCTAGAGCAGAGTGACAGCGTTACTTATCGGGAGGTAACGTGAAAGACGGGCAGGCTGACATGAAGGGCGCGCAGGTTGTGAGAAGTGTCGAAAACAAGCAAGATTCGAAAGACTTGCATGACTCACAAGTCGTGCTTCAAGCGATTACAGAGATGATCAGGCGTGCTGAGGTCGCACACGCTAAGCTTTCTGTAGGTACTTCGCAGCACTCACTGCAGACCAACAGAATCAAAGCTCTTCGCCTGGTAACCCCATTGCTTGATGCTGCAGCTGAAGGTGTGGATGCTGGTTTGCAACCTTAGCTGTTGATCTAGTCCTACCACCTGGCACGCTACTCACGCTACTCGAGCGCACGCGTCTGAGCTTTTGCCGTTCGCCCGGGTAGGTGGCAGCCTTGGCGGAAGACCATATGGGTTGAGCATGGTAACCTTTACTCAGAGTTTGGTTTAACGACTAAGGGGGTAACAAATGTTTGGGAAAAAATTAACAACACTAATCGCAGACTTTGCTGTACAGCTTCGTGCTACATCGTTTAATGGTTTCATGATCGATCCATTCTTCTCGTGCAGTGGTTTGCAGTCAACAATCATCCACGACGCGATAGCTTATCTAGATAGTTATCTGGTGGACAACAGTGTCGCAGGTCTTAGCAAGAGGGGTAAGTCGCGCAATAATCCCTGGAACATGGATTTTCACTGTCAGTATTAGCCAACATTTGCCGGGATTTGACACACATTATGCGCGATGCCTGTAAGTCAGTTTAGTCAGTATATTCTCTTCGGCAGCAGAAAAGCCTCAAGCAATTGGGGTTTTTCTGCTTGTATGGGTGTGACTGGCAGTAGCATTATGCTGCTGAAATACGCAATATCGATGGCTCACGTAAACAATTGTCTACTGCTTGCATGAGCTTATTAACATGGTCGACGTTTACCCGGGTAGGTGGTCAAAACGAAGGCAGATTATTCAATAATCACCTGATAATCTCTATTCAAGAGTTTTAGCATCGCTAAGACCAAAGGGGAGATAACAATCAGTAGCGAAATAGTGCGACACGATTGTCTCCAGGTGAGCAAGCTCAAGGATGCTTACTCGTCCGAGGTACCAGGTTTTAGCTATTATCAAAAGGGGGTAACACCATGAAAAAGAACAAACTCTTCGCAATTATCACAAGTCTTGTTTTGCTGTTGACAATCGCTAGTTGCGGCAAATCCCAATCGAGCTCATCGGAAAAAGGAAAAGAAGCAAACGTTGTGGAGCAGAATAACAAGCCATCAGAAGATGAAGCTCCGCAAGCTGCACCTATCCTTGGCAAGAATGTTGCTGTTGATGAGCAGGTATTGTTTAATCAGAATGGCATCGTAGTCACCTTGAAGTCGATTGATCACTCAGCTTGGTTAGGGCCTGAATTGAAGGTGCTTGTTGAAAACAACGGCGATAGGGGTGTTACCGTGGCGACCAGGAACAGTTCTGTAAACGGAGTTATGGTAGATACGTGGTTTGTCTGCTCAGTAGAGCCAGGTAAGAAGGCTAACGATACCATCACAATGTTTAAAACTGATCTTGAGCAGGCTGGAATCACAACTATCAACGAAATTGAGTTCTATTTTCATGTCTACGACAGCAGCACTTGGGAATCGATTTTCGATACATCGATTATCACTATCCTTACCGATGCAGACGCCAGCTATATTCAGCAATACGATACTTCTGGAACACTGATATATGAGGATGAAGGCTTGACTGTGATTATTCAGAGTATTGACGACAAAGACAGTTTCTGGGGAACTGACATCTACGTTTACGTCGAAAACCGTACAGGATCAGACGTAACCGTCACCCTGCGTAACACATCAGTTAACGGCTTTATGATTGACCCACTCTTCTATTGCGAGGTCGCGTCTGGTAAGAGGGCATACGATTCGATTACCTTCCTGGAGAGTTACCTTGAAGAGAATGATATCGACTCTATTGACAGCATGGAGTTCTCACTACATATCTACGATTCAGGAACTTGGAGAACCATCAAAGACACTGATGTCATTACTGTAACCTTTGACTAAGACACAGCAAAGGAAAACCAACGGGGGTGTGGAGGCAAGGCCAGGTAGCCTTTAGCCAGGTGCAAGCTGGTAGATGCAAGCTGGTAGGTGCGAGAAAGAAAGAGCTGCCTGGATAGCACAGAACTTCACATGCAACCGCCATTAGAAAGAAAGAGAGCCTGTCTTCCGATCAGGGAAGCAGGCTTTCTTTCAATTTCTTGCTGTTTATCAAAGCCAACAAAAGCTGTTTGCATAGCAAAAGCACTAGTGACAAAACAAATCTCACATAACAAATGCCGAAGAGCCTGTTGGCTAATATAATAGTGATGCGACTTTCAAATGATGTTTGACAGCTGTGCATGTGCTTATGTATGGAGTATGAGCAGTAAGTCGGTTTCGGCGGCGGACAAGCCTTACATTAATTGAGTGATAGTAATGCAAAAGGCTTCTTAGAGGTACGTGTTTTGGCAAGGAGGGATCGATGAGCGACGACAGAAAAGAGGTATCAGTCAACCGCAAGGCTTGGCAGGATCTCTACACCCCTGCGAACATCGTCACCATTACCCGCATTCTGCTGGTGCCCGCCTTCATAATTCTGATGCTCACTCCCTGGGCATCGTGGATCCCTGAACCAACAATCGCATCTATCGTCAAACCGTGGGGAGCCGCCTTGGTCTTTATCCTACTGGCAGCAACTGACGGACTCGACGGTTACCTGGCTCGCTCTCGTGGCGAGATCACTACCTTCGGCATGCTGCTTGATCCACTGGCTGACAAGATTCTGGTCTCAGCCGCGCTGCTGGTGCTTATTGAGCTCGGACTGCTACCTGCTTGGATCGCCTTGGTCATTCTAGGTCGCGAGTTCCTGGTCACAGGCTTACGTATGGTTGCTGCAGCTGAGGGCAAGGTGATTGCCGCCAGCAATCTGGGTAAAGTAAAGACCGTCTTCCAAATCATCGCGGTCGTTACCTTCATTGTCAAAGGCTCGCTAGAGACGATCTGGAACATCCTGCTTGGCCCCAGGATGATTTTCGTGGTTAACTGGTTTGCCTGGATCGTCATGGGCTTGACTCTTGTTATCACTATAGTTTCGCTGGTTGACTACTTTATCAACTCCGCCGAGGTGCTCGGCTTCGAGCGCACTGGCATCAAGTCTGGCACCACCGATGATCCAAGCACCAGCAGTGTCACTTCCGCTCCAGCACCCCACCCCTCCTCCACCGCCTCTCTCCCCTCCACATCCGCCTCCCACCCCACCACTGCGACAGGTGAAAATGTGGATAAGACCTCGGCTGACGCTCCAGAAGGCGAAACGAGGTTTTATCCCGATGAACGTTATACGAGAGGGGGTGGTGTCTCTAGCTTCGACCTGGCAGAGGAAGTGCTGAGTCTGGCGCGGGCGAAGGGCTTGAGGCTGGGGACAGCAGAGTCATGCACCGGTGGCTTGATTGCTGCAGCTTTAACTGATGTGGCGGGATCGTCGGATGTCTTCTCCGGTGCGATTGTCAGCTATAGCAACAACATTAAGCGGGGGTTGCTGTTTGTCGGCGATGAAGTTTTGGCTACTGACGGAGCGGTCAGCGAAGCATGTGTTTTGCAGATGGTCGCGGGAGCTTTGGATGCACTCGGTGCTGACGTGGTAGTAGCCGTCAGTGGAATAGCCGGTCCCGGTGGTGGGAGCGAGTCCAAACCGGTTGGGACTGTCTGGCTAGCGTGCTCAGACGGCGCGCTGACCCTATCGCGATGCGAGCTTTTTGCCGGTGACCGTGCAGCCGTGCGAGCGCAGACTGTGTTGGCGGCGTTATCTATGTTGCTTGAGATCCTGGATTAGCGAGTTGTAGTTGCATCGTACGAATCGACCTGAGATGATCCATCTGGGAACGCTCCATACAGCTATCAAATAATTCGTGGTAATAATTGCCACTTTCTTGGGTTTTTTACCACTACGTTTTGCACGTATAAAGAGATAGCAAGCCTCTGACCTGCAGGTTTGTATGTCAAGACTCTGCTGGTGCCATCTGGATACCTTCTAGACAGCACGAAAAACCCAAGAAAGTGGCAATTATTACCACGAATTATTTGGGGTTCATGTTTTCAGGTATGCAGGGGGTGATTCTACATAACATACAGAAAAAGGAGCACCCCCGGGATTCAGTGCACCTTACAGGGCGCCTGGCAGGTCACCCTATTTCCTCCGCGCGTCGCTCCCTGCACCAGCAACCTCACAGCCGCGGGTCGATCGGCTCGCTTTCCATCGCCAAGACAGCAAAGACACATTCGTGCACACGGTAGAGTGGTTCTTCCCGAACAAAGCGCTCAAGTGACTCGACTCCCAAGGCAAACTCGCCCAACGCCAGGTTGCGCTTCCTGGCTAGCGAACGCCTTTTCAGCCGCTTCAGGTTGTCAGCCAGCAGATATTCGGGCCCGTAGATGATACGCAGGTACTCCCTGCCTCGACACTTGATAGCCGGCTGCAACAGCTCATTGCCAGAAAAAGCGATGAAGTCGAAAGGCTTGACCACCATACCCTCGCCGCCGGCATCAGTCAGCTCCGTCCACCATTGCACGGCTGCATCAACACTGGATGGGTCGTGCAAATCAACCAGCAGGTGATTGGTGGCCACAAAAATCGGGTCTCTGTCGGCAGTGTACCTGGCAATGGTCTGCATCTGCCAAAGGTGGCTTTCATCACACCACACCCTGCCCTCAGTTGCCATAATGTGAAAAGCCGCGATGCGATAATCATCCAGACTGTTGACATCCCAACAATACCTGCGATACGCCTCGGTGTAGAGCGTCAGCGCGTCAAGCCGTTGCTGATAGCGGAGCGCCAGCTCGGTCATATCAGCTGTCTCGCGAGCTTCATTCATGGGGATAAGTTCACGTTCCGGCAGCAGGCTAACGGCTTGCTCTATGGCAGTCAGAGCACTGGACAGCGCATTGCGACCAGCACGTCCGACGCTGGAATACTGCTCAACCAGCAGCTGTTGCGCCTTGGCTGACCAGGGCATCAGCTCTGCATCCAGACATACCCAGTCGGTGTCAAAATCTTGCCAAAAGCCAGAATCAGCCAGTACTGCCTGAAGCCGAGCCAGAATCGCCTGCTCGGTATGGTGGTCGTCAAAGAAGTGGCGACCGGTTCGGGTATAGATGATTCCCAGACTGCCGCTACCGCTGCCGCTGCTGCTGCCGCCACCGCCACCGCTGCTGCTGCTGCTGCTGCCGCCGCCGCTGCTGGCAAGAAAGCGACGCTTGACGGTATCGGTGTCTTTGCATACGATAATCACAGCTCGTGAACCCATGTGCTTCTGCTCACAGACCACCTGGTTAACAGAGCGGTTCCGATAGTAGTCGAAGGCTTCGGTAGGATGCTCCAGGTAGTCCGGTAGCGAGCTGGTTTCACTCGGCGACATTGTTGGCGGCAGATAGATCAGCCAGTTGGGGTCTGCCGAAAATCGACTCATTACCTCAAGCGCAGCCGCGCTATTCTCCATATTAATTCTAATACTGCGGCGCAAACGAGTCGAAAGATGCTTGTCGCCGAAGACATCCTCGATGTTTAAGATGCTTTCGTGTGATGCATCCTTGACGAACAGCGGTTTGACCGGCGCGTAGTATTCGCGCCTGGCATCGACCTGCACGATTTGCTTTTCTGGATAGCGAAACGCGGTCAGCTTGCCACCGAAGACGCATCCAGTGTCGATGCAGAAAGTGTTATTGACCGACTCAACCTCAGGGGTCGGAGTGTGCCCGAAGACCACCGTCGCCTTGCCGCGATAGTCGAGCGCCCAGGGTAGACGGACGGGCAGTCCGTACTCATCGATTTCGCCGGTGGTGTCGCCGTAGAGGCAGAAACTGCGAACGCGTCCACTGCTGCGCCCCTGGTAGCGCTCCTTGATACCAGCGTGAGCGACAACCAGTTTGCCGTCGTCAAAGACGTAGTGGCTGACCAGGCTGTCCAGGAAGGTGGCGACTTCACTGATGAAGTCGGCTTGCGATGGGTCGCCCGTCGCGGTACCCGCCAGGCCACTCACGCCATGCTCACCGCCACCCGCGCCGCCTGATATGGCAGCCGCGCCAACCGCCCCACCGCTCGCGCCGTCCGCCACATCAGCCAGCCGTGCGCTCTCCTGCGCAAGCTGGTCGATGGTCAACTGCAAACCGTGGTCTGTCGTCACCTTAGCTCCACGCAGGTGGCGCAGCAGCTTGTTGTCGTGGTTTCCGGCTATGCAGTAGGCGCTGCCCGTACTGACCATGTTCATGACAAGGCGAAGCACCTGCACATTGCCTGGACCACGGTCACACAGGTCACCAAGAAAAATCGCCTTCCGCCCCTGTCCCACTGGAGCCCGAGCCGTGCAAGCCCGAGCATCGACCTCATAGCCAAGCTCGTCCAGCAACTCGCAGAGCTCGTCGTAGCAACCATGCACGTCGCCGATGATGTCAAAAGGCCCCGTTTCACCCTTGCGATTACTCCAGAGTGTCGTGCGCACAATCTCAACCTGGCTTATTTCGTCCTCGCTACTAAGCACGAAAACATAGCGGAAACCTTCTTTTTTCAGGTTTCGAATCGAGCGCCGCAATTGCTCTGACTGCCGGCTGATAACACGCCGCTCCACCGAGCGATCGGTGCGCCTGGCGTTGCGCTCCTGGCAAACCGCTTCGGGTAGGTTAAACACAATCGCCACCGCAAAACAGTCCTGCTCCCTGGCTAGGTGCAGCACCTCTTTGCGCGCCTCCTTGGAGACATTGGTTGCGTCAACAACGGTCAAAAGCCCCTGGTCAAGCCGCCTGTTGGCGACATAGTAAAGGGTTTCAAAAGCTTCTGCAGAGACAATCTGGTTTGTCTCATCGTCAGATATCAGCCCTCGGAAATAATCAGACGAGAGCACCTCAGTCGGCTTGAAATGCTGCCTGGCAAAGGTTGACTTTCCGCTGCCGGAGGCTCCGACAAGGGCGACGACGCAGAGGTCAGGTATCTCTATTCGCATAAGCTAAACACCCCCATTTGGGTTGGCGTGCCATAGGTTGGATCTGTATCACCGATGCCCTGAAACTGTACTTCGTAGCCGTGTTTTGCCGCCGTGGCTTCTGCCCACTGCCTGAACTCGACACGCGTCCACTCAAAGCGATGGTCGCTATGGCGTAGCTCTTCTTCGGGCTGGGAGCTATCCAAGCCAAGTTCATAGACGGAGTTGTATTCTTTGTTCGGTGTGGTGAGCACAATGGTTAAAGGCTTGGCGAACTCAAACAGTACACGCTCAAAGGCTGCTAATCGCGATGGGTCAAGATGCTCGATTACCTCGACTACCGCAGCAGCATCGTAGCTGCCAAAACGCGAGTCCCTATAGGTCAGCGAACCTTGAATCAGCTGAATGCGTTCGCGAACGCTGTCAGAAGCGCGGTCAAGTCGGAGCCTGCTGTGAGCTCGTTTCAGAGCAAGGTGTGATACATCAACTCCGGTAATCTGGGTGAACTGCCTGTTCTGGAGCAGCAGGCGTAACAGGTTGCCTTCTCCGCAGCCGAGGTCAATCACACGCTTTGCACCGCTCTCTTTCAGCGCGGCTGCAACGCTCTCAAGGCGTAAGGTGTTCAGGCTGGGCTTGCGCTCCTTGCGCTCGGCGGCGGAATCGGGAGTGGCAGTGGTTGCCGGCAGCTCGGCTGCGGCAGGAGCGTCAGCGGCGAAATCTGGCTCAGCACTGAGAACTTCTCCACCTGATTGATCGACTGTTGACAGGCGATCGAAAGCCTGGTTAACCAGGGAGCGAGAGCGGTTCAGGTATCTTCCGGTAATGTAGTCGCGCTCGGGATGGTCAGCCAGCCAGCCTTCGCCAAGGCGGAGGAGTTTGTCGACTTCGTCGGCGCCGACCCAGTAATGCTTTTGGCGGTCAAAAACCGGAATCAGGACGTTTAGATGCTTCAGCAGGTCGCGCAGGCGAACCTTCGCTCTGATAGTCAGGTTCACGTAGCTGCTTGCGCCCCATTCGGGAAACATCTCGTCAGCGAGGAAGGTCTCGTATGCTACCTCGTATCCCAGCGGCTCGAAAACCCTTCTGAGCATCTGGGTGTCTCCGCGGCAGGGGAGCATGGTGATGGCAGCTGTCAGGTTCAGCGCGGAGTCAGACAGCGCCTGGTGCCTGTCAGCGCGTCCGGTTATCGCGGTGCCGTAGACTCGTGAAATCGCCGTACTAAGAAAAGACGAAGAGACGTAGGGGCGGTCGTTCACGTAGTCAAACAGTCCGCCACCAGACGAGCCGACCTTGCCTCGCGCCAGGTCAATCGGGTCAATGTCCAGCAGTAGCGCCGCAGTTGTGCGAGCATCAGATACTTCTGGATAAAAGACAAAAGCTCTGCCGTGGTTCAGCTCGAACACTTGCGGACGGTAGGGGTTTTTATGCAAAAGGTAGCCAAGGTCGGTGGTGTTTTGGCCGGTGTATGTGATGGTGAGTAACATGTTGGTTCTCGATATTCATTCCTTCAGATTGCTGTATGCAGTGTAGGGGAGCTAGCTGATTCAGGCAAGTAGAATGCGCTGCTGGAGTGCGCTTATCCAGGGCTTCTATAGGGCTCGAGGGCTCCTGCAAGGTTCCAAGGCTACGTTCACACCAGCAATCAACCCACCATCCACCCCCTCTGCTCCGCTAGCCGAAGCTCCGCCCTCCATCCAATCCAGCCTGGCAGGCTCCGAGTCACCCACCCCGCCTAACAGGGCTCCGAGCCATCCACCCCGCCCAGCCTAACAAGGCTCCGAGCCATCCACATCTCCACTCACAACCCCACAACCCCACAATCCCACCCAATCAGCCCCAATTCCAGCTTTCGAGCCATTTCTGCAACTTTTTTGCGGTTGGGCGCCAAAAAAGCACTCTCCAAGCGCGTTTACATGTGGTATATGCAACAGTAACGTTGCATATACCACATGTATGTTGCATATGCAACGAAAAATCGAGGGTTTCTGCGCCCCAACCGCAAAAAAGTTGCAGAAAACTGCGAAACTGCGAAACTGGTTGATTGCGGTTGATTGCCAGGAGCAAACAACCGTGAGCATGGGGGGTGCGCGGTAGGGTATCCGATGGGTTGGAGGTAAGAGGGGTATAGCACTTGGCTGAGCTTCTGATAGATAGCTCGTCGTAGCCGGCGCAACCACCACAACCGGCGCAGCCACCACAACCTACACAACCCACGCAATCGGCGTAGCCACCGCAACCCACGCAGCCACCACAACCTACACAACCCACGCAACCGGCGCAGCCACCGCAAGTCAGGCACAAAAGTCAAACTCAATGCGCGAACGCTCTAACAGGAGGAGCAGACATACGCTATTCTTGTTTTGGCACCATAGTACATGGAGGATATATCATGGTAAATTTCAAGGAATCAATCACTGAGCAAGTCGAATCCAAAAACCTTACGTCCGAGCAGGCATGCCAGTTTTCCTGGCTGTGTGCAGTGCGAGCGCTGCCGTTTTTAGCGGTAGCCAGAGACTTCGGGTACTGGAGCCAAGCGACTCGCCAACAGCACCTGCTATCTGTTTTCTATGCGCTTGATCTTGCTGCTCTGTATTCCGATGCGAACAGTCCGGTTCTGACCAGAAACCGCTATGATAATGCGTTCTTTGCAACCAATGCAGCTGTCTCTGCACTCAGAATCGCAGCCAAAGCTGCTAACGCTGCCGATGCTATCGGTGAGTCTGAAGTTGTCGTCGATCCTGCTGCTTGGGCTGCTTACGCCTCTACGCACGCAGCAAGCGTTGCGGCTAATGCAGCTAATATCAACGCAGCTGCAAAGGCCTTTAAAGAAGGGATTCGTGATGCCGAGCCTGCAGGAGCCAGTCTTGCAAGAGCCATCGACACCTGCGCTGACCCTGCCACCGACACCGATGCGTACATCGGTACCGACCTCAACACCGCGACCCTCGCAGCGCAAGCAGCAAACGCCAGCAATAACGCCGCCGACTCTGCGTTGATCGATTTCAGCCAGATTATCCTTGCAGACCTGGAGCGTATGAGCAACGAATCAGCACTAGCCCCAAGCGACACCGCGAACACCGCGATCTACAGCGATATCTGGAGCCGATTCGTAAGGGCACTGCGCGCTATCGACTGCGGATACTGGGCTGACTGGTACACCGAGCTGTTCAAGAACGGCTTGACTTTGTCCGCATCCGACTTCGATGAGATCGAGACTCGCAGGAGCGCCACCGGTAGAGCGATAGATGAGGGAGCGGCATCGGTTGCACGCTATGTCGAAAACCAAAAGCAGCAAGATGTTGTTTGGCTCGGCGATGACTGAGCGTCAAGACAAGAGAACCCTACCGACCAGAAGCTCTATGCTACCCTTGCTTGGAAATACCGCACGCCCACACAAACGAGGTTTCCCGTGTGGGTCATCGATGTTTCAGAAATCTTTAAGGTCACTGATAGATTCATTTCAGTCGTGTGCTAAAGGTTTTTAAGAACGATGGCTCATAGTGTGGCGCAGCATAAAAATCACCTATATTGAAATCTATGTGGATAAGAACTTGACACCGAACAAGCGTTCGTATACTATTAGCAAAACACTAAATGGACGGAGAAGAGCGTGGATGCAGAAAAAGTTAAGGCTCTTGAGCTGACGACAGAGCAGATTGAGAAGAAGTTCGGCAAAGGCTCGATTATGCGCTTTGGCGAGGGAAGCCAAGGCTATGGTATCGAGGTTATTCCTACTGGTGCTTTGTCGCTTGACGCAGCGCTCGGGGTTGGAGGCGTGCCACGCGGGCGTATTGTCGAGATATATGGGCCAGAGGCTAGTGGCAAGACGAC
>WQXZ01000024.1 GCA_009781525.1 Coriobacteriia bacterium
CAGCAAACTTTCTTAAACTCGATTTTGACTCAAAGAATGCATTCAGGATTTCCATCTTAAACTCATTGCTGTAACTCATTTCAATCTCCATATCTCTTTGTTGGTAGATACGGAATTTTGTGCGCACCTTAACAAAAAAACGTAACAGGCGTTACCCAAACGCCGGAATGTCCATATCATGCTGACCTGCTGTTACGCTCAGCTGCGAACTCGTTGCTGGGAGCTGCCATAATGACTCCGCCGAAGGCGTATCCGCTGCCGAAAGCAAGCAGGTCAAGCTGCTGGTATAGCAGTTTGCTCTGTTCACTGACGCTACTTCATAGTATGCAAGAAAAATCTTTAAAACTTTCGAAAAAAGCTTGGCATTTCAGTTTCATTTCAGTTTCGAGTTTTACAATGCTCCTCGTAAGCATAGGTTCATTTCTGGAGAGACATCTTATGGAGGGAGAAGATTATCGTAATTCTGCAGAGGTTACTAGCTCTGACGATGGAACCGGTGCCCAAGTAGTGATCGCCACTCAAGTGAACAGGAGAAGACGATGCATATGATCTGAGTCAGCTCATCAGGCTGTGGTGAAAGAGGAGTAACCCTAGTCTGTGTAAGTAGCATTTTAACACTGCTCCAAGCCAAGTGAAATAATAATAACTTGGAAAGAGAAAGACAGCTAGGTGACAAGGCGATTCGTATGCCACCTAGCGCTGCATGATTATTGTAAGTGAAAGGAGGATCCCAATGGGTTCTATCAAAAAGAAACGAGTGTTGGTAAGTGCACTGGTCTCTGTCATCCTTGTAATCGGATTAATGCCGGTTGCAGCTTTTGCCACGTCTGAAAGAGTGGATGTCGTTGATCTGTCTTCATACCAGGCAGTACTAGACAAGTTGAACGAAGAGTATGGAACTGAGGTAAGGTTTATTACGCAAGATGATATTGATGCATTGCCAGAAGGGTGCTCTTTGCAGTTGCCAACACTTTCTAACTTGCTTCCCCTTGAGGAGTTTGAGAATCAAGCTCGAGGCATATGTAGGCTTTCTGCAGAGGAGAACCGAGAATATGAAGAAATGCTTGCTGAACTCAAATCGTTGGAAATTGTATTTGAGGAAGTAGACGTATCGATAGCGAATGGCGGTGCTACTCGCGGAACATCGTATTGCTTTTTTACGTACGGTGAGTGGGGAGAAGCATATGGCGCCAAAAAATACGATACCCTACAAGATTGTTACGTGTGGGCAAGATTTGATGGCGCGAGTTATAAGTGGAATTTCGATAACGCATATTATTTACAGTACAACTACTTTTCTCCTGCATCCTATACGCGTTCGGCGGTTGGTGAATATCGGATGTGGATTGACTGGTCTGGAATATTTTATCCTCCACTAGGAGTCGCATATCTTACTCATAGAGCTGGCTGGTACCATACGTCAGGATTGTAGTATGTGTATATAGCTTAAATGGTGTAGCTGGTGTTAGAGTATCAGGTGCTCGAAAGAGAATCATATATTCAAAACACCAGACCTACACTTCATGCTGCTTTTTCCAAGGAGTTTACGTCATAACAGAGAGGTGTGTATGAACAGAATAAGAGCACGATATTGCTGCCAGGTTAACGTCGTTCTATCAGTTGCGATGGTATTGTCATGCCTCCTTATTGGGTGTGACTCATCGAAGCTAACACACGACAACGTGTTTGCTGACCAAGAAACCTACCGCATGCCAGACAACGAGGTCTACAGCTGGGTAAATGATATCAGCTTTACGAGCTTTGGTCTTGATGAGCAACTTGCAGCAATTAACTTTGACATATTAGATGAAGAGGGAACCGCTTCACTATATACTTCGGTTGTCGCAGGTCAGGACGGTTCCTTCTATGTAATTGGTGAGCTCATTACCAACGAAGAGAATATGACAACAGCTGTACTCGCAAGGTATGACAGCGCATTGCAACGAGTGGCTATAGTCAGGAGGCACTCCTATTCGTTTCAGTGTCTTGGCGTCGATGCTGGAGGCGATGTTTTTGTCGTGGGTATGGCAAAAGAATACATCCATTCGAACGAGGATGAGTGGTTTGAGCCTTATATTCAGTCCGGGAGCCAATCGGAGATTATACGTTTTAGCCCCACTCTTGATGAGCTAGATAAAAAATTGCTCGAGGGATATCTAGACCATATGGTCATTGGCACTGATGGACATGTTTACTTGGTAGGGAGTAGCTCTATAGTAAAACTCGACCATGAGCTTGTGTGGCAAAAAACTGTTGCTATAAGCAGCAACCCACCAGTAGCAGTTAACCACATCGCGATCGACTCAGAAGGAGCCATCTACGTAGCTGCAGTTCGTTACAGCATATCGGATACGAGTCATGAAGCCATCCTATGTAAGTATGATTCCGACTTGGTAAAGCAAGAAGAAGTTAGGATAAACAAGGCTGAGAGTAATATTGTTGGAGGTTTAGCAGTTGCTCCAAATAGGTCAGTTTACATCACGCTGTGTACGAATATACAAACAAACGCTAGCTGGAGTATCATCAGATACGACAGTAGTCTTATAGAAATCGACTCTATTGACTCTGCTGCTATCGACCTTCTACCCTCAATACCCGGGAAAGACCCATGGAGTGTAACCGGCTCTTTTGGCTCACTTACTATTGACTTAAACGGTTTCATTTACGTTGCTGCTCATAATATGGGGGTGTCGATAGTGCTGCTAAGCAGCGAGCTTATTCCATTAAACGTGGTGTATTTACCAAGAATCGACTCAGGCGTATTGACACAAATTTCTCCGAGGTTCTTTCACATTGCTGTTGCCCTAGATGGCTCGGTCAGTGTTGTTGGAGCAATAACAAGACTGCAATTCAAGCCTCCCTTTTCGTTTACCTTAAGCAATCCAGCAGCAATTATTGTCAAGTAGGTTGCTCCGATATAGAAGAAACCAGGACGCTGATACTGGCAAATGCAAGACAAAGCAATGTTAACAAAAGAACATACAGTTGTGGAGCAGATGAAAGTGTTGTTTCAGACGTGATGAGCGAAGCCACATATTGAATACACTATGTGCTGGAAGCGGATAGTTTGCTGAGGAAGTGACAATTCTGTTGCAGTTGCTTACCGAGCAACAGGTATCACATCATGTCATAGGGATCGATGTCGATCGCCCTGCTCACGCCTCGCGTCGTGCGATCTCCAGCAAACATCCGAGCCAGCCATCCAGGTAGGTCAAATTGCAGCGGTGCTTTAATCAAAACATGCCAACGGTACTGTCGCTGTCGCCTTGAAATCACACAAGGGTTCGGGCCAAGTATCTGAACACCCGCAGGTGGGTCAGCCAGTAATCGCTCTGCTACAGCACCAGCCGCTGCTTGAACATCAGCGAGATTTTCTGACCAGAATATGATGTTAGCCAGGCGGGCATAAGGTGGATAGTCGAATTGTTGGCGCAGAGCGGCTTCGGATTCGATGAAGACGCTGCGGTCGTGCGAGGCGGCGGCTTGGATGGCGATGTGCTCCGGCCAGTAGGTTTGCACGATGACGCGACCGTCTTTATCGGCGCGACCTGCGCGGCCGGCGACCTGTTCAAGCAGCTGGTAGGTGCGCTCGGCAGCTCGGAAATCGGGCAGCTTGAGGGCTGTGTCGGCAATGAGTACGCCGACCAGGGTGACCTCGGGAAAGTCGAGCCCCTTGGCAATCATCTGGGTACCCAGCAGCACCGCCGAGTCGGCAGACGCGAACTCGTCCAGTCGTCTTTCGTGGCCGTAGCGACCGCGGGTGCTGTCGGCATCCATACGCACGATGGTGGTGTCAGGCGGTAGCAGTTCGATCAGCTGGTCGTGCACATACTGTGTGCCAGGACTCAGCTGGCGCAGGTAAGGTGACTCGCAATCGGTGCACCTGGCGGGAACCGGTTGCTCGGCTCCGCAGTGGTGGCAGACAAGGCGCGGCGGATGCTCATGCAGGGTATAGGATGTGGAGCAGTTCTCGCACGTGGGCACGAATCCGCAATCCCTGCAGAGAAGAAAGGCGGCGAATCCACGCCGATTCAGCAGCAGAATAGCCTTCTGTCTCTGTTCGATGGTCTGAAGCAGCGCCTCGCGGAGCTGGTCGGAGAACATCGTTTTGCTGCCGGACTTAAACTGCTGGGTCAGGTCGACTACCTGAATCGGTGGCAGGGGACGGCGGTTCGGACGCTCCTGTAGGCTGACGCGCATCATGGTTCCACGCGCGACTGCTGCCAGCGATTCCATCGAGGGAGTGGCGCTGCCGCAAACCAGCAGGGCACCGCTGAGCCTTGCCAGCTGGTGGGCAACAGCGCGAGTGGTGTAACGCGGCGTCGAGCTTTGCTTGTATGTGCTCTCATGCTCTTCGTCAATCACAATCAGGCGCAGGTTTTGCATTGGGGCGAACAGGGCGGAGCGAGCGCCAACCACGACGCGAGCAGCTCCACTGCGCACCATGTCCCACTGGTCAAAGCGCTCTCCTGCCGAGAGTCGCGAATGTAAGACAGCGACCTGCTCGCCAAAACGCGACCTGAAACGCGCGACAGTCTGGGGGGTAAGCGAAATCTCCGGAACAAGCATGATTGCTGACCCGCCGTTCTCCAGCACATCGCGGATCGCCTGCAGATAGACTTCCGTTTTGCCGGAGCCGGTAATGCCGTCCAGTAGGATGGGAAGCGGCAGCGGGGTGACTGCGGGCAACAGCGGCGCGGGCGCTACCGCGGGCGGTGCGGACGATGCAGGCGCCACCGCAGGCGATGCGTGCGCTACCGCAGGCGCTGCCGCGCGAGCTGCGCGAGCCGCCTCCAGATCACCCAGCGCAGCGCGAATCGCAGCAAGCGCCTCACGCTGGCCATCAGTCAGGTCGGTGATTACAGCAGTCGAAGGCAAGCCAGCTGCCCGCCCACGGATCCGCCGCCGACTCTCAATAACAACAATCCCCTGCCTTTCAAGCGAATTCAAGCTTGTAGAGGCATTCTCAACCGTAATACCCAACTCCGAAACACGCAGTTCTCCAGCCGCCAAAGCCGCAAGAATTGCCCGCTGCTTCGTCGCCCGCGCAAGCGGAACAAACTCGCGTCCCACCTCAGTCAGCCTCACCCAACGATCGTCAACCGGACCAACATCCGGCAGCTCGAGCTCCCAGCTACCCTCAGTATTCTTCCTGATGCGCGCTGCCGACCCCGGTGGAGTGAACAGTCGAATAGTCTCACTGATCGGACTCAGGTATTGGCGCGATATCCACCAAGCCAACTCAACCTGAGTCGAGTTAAAAAATGCTGTGGATAAAACCTCGCGCAGGGGTTTGATGCGATTCTTCTGCAAGTCAAATGGAGGGGTGAAACTGATTCCTACGATGTAGCCCAAAGCCGGGCGGTTGCCAAAGTCAACCAGCACTGAACACCCAACCTCAACCTGTTTAACCAGTTCAGCAGGAACAAGATAGTCAAACGGTGCATCAAGTGCTCGACTGGGAATATCCAGTATGACTTGGGCATAGGCTTCCTGCAGGTTGGTTGTGGGGATGCTGTCGCTGCTGCTCGCCATGCTCGCCTCGCCTGCACCGCCTCCTGTGATTGCTGTGTTTTCACCGCTCACACCACAGCCACCGCTCACCGCATGCTCACCACTTCTAATGCATGGGGAATCAGTTCGATGTCAAAATGCCAACTGCCCTCTTCGGTTCTGAAGCCTGTGATCTTCTCCCCATCACATTGTGCAGCAATCGGTGAGGTGAAATCCAGGGTAATCCGCGATGCTTTGTCGGTGTCGACGACCTTCAGGCTTTCGTGGGTTCCGCGGGCGATTCTGGTCAATGAGTAAAGTGCGACCGGTGTGGATGTCTCGCCTGCCATGCAGATGTTCAGCAAGCCATCGTCGAGCAGGGCTTGGGGAGCGACCCTGAATCCGCCACCGTAGTAGGGACCATTTTGTATAGCGCAGATCAGTAGGTCGCGTTCGAGGTAGTTTCCGTCGACAGTCATGCGATAGCTGTGAGCCTTCATGTCTTTGACAATCGAGCTGACTGCCGCTTGTGCGTAGAGCATGAAGCCGCGGCGGCGGGTTGACTTGCGCAGCTCATGGGTGCGGTCGGCAATCAGTGCGTCGACTCCGAAGCTTAAGGTGTTCAAGAAATACCTGTCGTTTACACGGCCGATGTCGATTCTCGAACGCTGTCCGCGCGGTAGGCGTGAGATAGCCAGCCAGGGGTTCATCGGAACGCCCAGAGCTTTTGCGAAATCGTTACCGGAGCCAAGCGGAACCACTGCCAGCGGGGGACGCTGGTCATATGGTCGCAGCATTAATCCCTGGGCGATATCGGATATTGCTCCGTCGCCTGAAAAAGAGATTATCAGCTCGGTATCGGTAGTCAGACCGAGTTCGGTGGTATGCTCACGGCTTTCGGTTTCGATGACCTGAATATGCTTGCCAGAAAAGGTCTCCTCGAAATGAGGCTGCAGGCGAAGCCACTCCTTGCGGCCGTTTCCGTTCGAGGATGCAGGATTGATTATCACGGTAACGTGGCGGACGTTGTGCATGAATTGCCTTCTTGTTTGCGTAGACATGGTGTTATCTGATCTCGATCTGGCGACGGTCACCGGTTCCTGTGGGTACAGTGACGACCCTATATCCAGCTGCGTACATGGCTTCGACTGCCTTATCATGGTCGCGTGCTACGAGGCCTGGCGCATGCGCATCGGAAGCAGTCGTGCACGGAACACCAGCGCGGCAAAAAGCAGAAAGTAGGTCTGGGTTGGGATAGATCTCTTCTATTGGTGCATAGAGGCCAGCAGTGCTGCACTCAATAATGACACTGTTTGCGGCTGCGGCTTCTGCCATCTGCTGCCAAAGATAGCTGGCATCGAAGTCGGGTGCAAAACCGAGCTTTTTTGGTAGGTCGGGGTGTGCCATGATGTCAAAGGGAACGTTGCTGTTAACAGCATCAAGCCACAGCTTGACATAATGCTCCCAGACGTAACGCAGGCTGCGCTCTTGCCATCCTTCGATTGTGGTCTCGGTGTCGAAAGGCCAGAAGCCGTCCGGGATGCCAGACTCACCGGTCAGAGCATGCACACTGCCAAGGATCAGCTGGTAGGGTGTGGGTGCGGGTGGCGCTGTAGTTTGTAGGTCGTTGCCAACCAGCCCAAGCTGCTCCAGGATAAACCCCTCAGCACCATCTCGCCAGTCGACCTCAACACCCAGTAGAATGTCTAGCTGCAGGTTTTCCTCTTGCTCCTGTCTGACCTGCTGCTGGTAGAGATATACCTGATCAGGTAAAAGAGAGTATTCACCTTCAGGATCGATATTTGCTGGAAGCACCAAGTGCTCAGTGATAGCAAAAGTAGTTAGTCCCAGCCTGACGGCTTCAGCAACTGTGTCCTTCGGTTCGCCTTCACCGTGGCCAGAATACATGGTATGTGTGTGGGTGTCAGTAAGCTCCATGTCACTAAGCATAACAAAACAAGCAGCACAATGCAGTGCCACGAAGCAATTCAGCGCAGAAGGTGCTTTCAGTGTCCAACTGAAGCTGCGCGCTTTAGAGCCCCGTTTGCTTACCGTCTTGCATTGAGATGGTTCAGGAACGCCTATCCGGAGTGGGGCTGGTTATGTCAAGTTGATTACTGTGTGGAGGGAGCCAACAGAACACCGCCACACCGCGCTTCTGGTGCACTGCACTGCGCTCGGTGCCCTGCGCCGCGCCTGGTGCACTGCGCCGCGCCTGGTGCACTGCACTGCGTCTGGTGCCCGCCCGCCGCGCCCGGTGCCCCCGTGCTCACCACCCGCGGCTGCCAAGCCGGCAATCAACCAGCAACCGAAATCAACCTCCAAACCTCCCGAGGCCGCCCAAAATCACCCGTTGGCAGAAAGAGTCAAAAAAATGGCACAGATTGACGGTTCGGCTTTCGTTTGCTTCGAATAAACGAGAGTGCATTAGGCAGAAAGCCCAATGAAACAGCAATAGGATGTGCAGTATACCCAGAATAGAGCCAAAACTTAAGCATTTAGGAGAGTTTTTATAGGAAAACTAACACAAATCCAGCGACAAACAAAGCCGAACCGTCAATCTGTGCCAAATTTTTGCTACTATCTGCCAATGGAAAAAACCTTAGCGATTTTCAACCAGATTTTCATCAGCCACGAATCAGCGCTTCACTATTGGCGGTTACATGGCGGTTTAGATAACAAGGCAAATCGGCAACTTCGTAGAAAAAAGGCTCCAGCAGCTCCACCTGATAACTATGACGGGTCGATAACCAGTGCATTAGACAGCCTGGGTCTATCACTACCGATAAATGTAATGGTCAGTAGACAAGGAGCCCGCCGGGCATGGTCGCCTTATCGCTTTCATGTGTTTAGCACAGATTTGCCTGATGGTAGTTTTATAAGTATCGGGAATGGCATCTATATGAGCTCGCCTGAGTTCTGCTTTTTTCAGATGGCTAGCCAACTATCACTTGTAAAGCTGATAGAGCTTGGCTTCGAGCTTTGCGGAACCTATGCCGCACCAGCCTCCGCCGCATCCGCACCATCGGCACCAGCCGCCGCCGTATCCGCACCTGCTAGCGTAGCCCCCGCCGCAACTCCCGACATCCAAGATACGCTCCGCGAAGTAGAGACCACATACAACCGCTCTCCGCTCACCACCACCAAAAGACTCACGGCTTTCGTTAGCAAACTGGGCGGCGTAGCAGGCGTGAAGCAAGCATCCAAAGCCCTGCAGTATATATTAGACGGTTCGGCTTCTCCGATGGAAACAACTATAACAATGCTGCTAACTCTTCCCTATAGGCTGGGAGGTTACGGGCTGCCAGCACCTGAGCTCAACATGCAAATTACTCCAGCTAAAACCGCAAAGAGTATGGCAGACAGAGCCTTCTACAGCTGCGACCTGTACTGGCCAGACTTCGAAATAGCAGTGGAATACGACAGCGACGCTTACCACACAGGCTCCGCGCGAATAGCTAGCGACTCAAGGCGCAGAAACTCACTATCGGCGCTTGGCGTGCAGGTAATCACCATTACCAATCAGCAGGTTCAGCGAATCGAAGCCTTCGAAGTAGCAGCGCAAATCCTTGTGGTCAATATGAGAAGACGAATGCGATTTCACAAGCCTACCTTTAAAGCCAAGCAGCAAGAGTTGCGCAGCCTCCTACTGTAAAAACAAGTTGCTGGCTTTGCTGCCAGTACAGCCAGGCATTAAGACGTCAGTTAACCACCTGTCTAAATTCCTGCATAAACCCATCGATATCACCAGCCTGCGTATTACTGCCAAGCGAAATGCGCAGCACACTCTGCGCCTGCCGCCGACTGAGCCCCATGCTCAGCAAAACATGCGAAGGCTCCAGAGACGCGCTCGAACAAGCCGCTCCTCCACTAACCGCAAAACCAGCGGAGTCAAGCCGCATTATTAACTCCTCAGATTCGAAGCCATCAATCAGAATAGAAATAATATTGGGGATAAAACCTCGCTCTTCTGCATCGATAGTCAAATGAACCTGTGGGCTAAGAGCGGCAAGTTCCTTAACCAGCAGTTCGCGCAACCCGGCTAGTCGTGTGCGCTCAGCCTCGAGCTGCAGCAGAGCCAGCTCGACCGCTTTGGCAAAGCCGACTGCGCCGGCGACATTGACAGTGCCGCTGCGTAGGTCGCGCTCCTGGCCGCCGCCCAGCATCTGGGCGTTGAAGGGAGTGAGTGTGCGCAGGTAGAAGGCACCGACCCCCTTTGGGCCGGCGATTTTGTGGGCAGAGAAACTGGCAGCGTCGATACCCAAAGCATTGACATTGAATGGAATCTTTCCCAGAGCCTGAACCGCATCGGTATGAAACAGAGCGCCATGCTGTCGGCTGATTGCAGCCAGCTCGTCAATCGGCTGGATGGTGCCGATTTCGTTATTGACAGTCATTATGCTGACCAGAGTGCAATGGAAGTCTGAGGTGGGAGTGGGGGTGCTTGCCCCGCCAGCTGCCGCCGCGGCTGCCGCGCTGACGGTTTGCGCTGCTGCTGCGGTGGTTGTCCCGCTCCCGTCGCGCGCTACTGCCGCCCCGCCAGTTGCTGCCCCGCTAGTCCTCGCCGCGTCTGCTGCCCCTCCTCCGGCTGCCCCGCCGCTGCCAGTCCCGCCAGCCGCCGCTGCCTGCTCAAGCGCAACCAGCAACGCCGCAGGTTCAATCAGACCGGCACGCGAGGGCTTCAACTCTACTGTCTGCCAGCCGTTTCGGCGCAGAGCGCGAATCGGTTCAAGCACTGCGTGATGCTCAAAAGCAGAGGTGACAACCAGATTGCCACCCTTGACGGGGCCGTACCGTGCGCGCACTCCCTGAGCTATGCCTGCAATCAAGGCGTTGTTGCTTTCAGTTCCACCTGAGGTGAAGACAATCTCTGGAGGAGTAGCACCAATCGCCTGCGCGATAACCGCGCGAGCAGCATCCAGAGCCTGGCGAGCCAGCTTGCCTTCTGAATGCAGGCTGGCCGGGTTGGCAAAACTGCCAGCTTCAGCCAAACCAAGCCAAGGCAGCATTGCGTCAAGCACCTCAGGATGCATTGGCGTTGTAGCAGCATAGTCAAGGTAGACACGCTGGGATAGCTCGGAGGGAGGCAGTGTACTCATACTTGGTTTGTTTGTGCTTCACCTGCCGCCGCCCCCACGGCTGCTGCGCGAATCGCAGCCATCGCAGACAGCGGGTCAGGGTCGCCAAAGATCGCATTACCAGCGACCAGCATGTTCGCTCCAGCAGCGACTGCCAGAGGAGCAGTCGAAACGTTGATGCCACCGTCGATTTCAATCAACAAGCGGGGGTTCTTATCCACAGATGAATTAGAAATCAGACGCAGTTTGTCAAGCGATTCCATCATGAAGCTCTGACCGCCGAAGCCAGGATGCACGCTCATAATCATCACCAGGTCGACCAGCTCGATGAAGGGCAGCACCAGTTCAACCGGCGTGTCGGGATTGATTGCCAATCCAGCCTTGCGGCCAGCGGCTTTGATTCGCGCAATTAAACTGTGGATAAGATCCGGCTTTGCGAGCTCGGCAATAGCAATCGAAGTGCCGGGGTTTGGCGAGATGTTTTCGAGGTCGCCAGCGCATTCGAGGTGAATGGTCAGCAGGTCAGCGCCGGCTTCGATGTACCAGTCGAGCTGGCGCTCGGGGTTGTCGATCATCAGGTGCACGTCCAGCGGGATGGTGGTTATTGTCTTTAGAGCTTTTATTACAGGAGCGCCGATAGTCAGATTCGGAACGAAGTGTCCGTCCATCACGTCAACGTGAAGCCACTCGGGAGCGCCTTGCTCAATCAGTTGAATGTCGCGTTCCAGGTTCATGAAGTCAGCGCTAAGCAAAGAAGGTGAGATGTGTAGTAGCGCGCCTGGCAGCAACGCGCCTGGTAGCTGCGCGCCCAGCAGCGGCGCGCCAATCACGGGTGAGGTCTGTACAGAATCAGTCATGGCTATAGTCTAGCGTAACGTAAGAAGCTGGTATGATGAAAGCCACAAGTAAGCAAATGAAAGGAGCCTGTCATGCAGCTCGACAGAGGCTATAGAATCGGATTTCCGGAATATTTCAAACCGCTACCTGATCTTGGCATGGCGCTTGAGCGTATCGGCTTGGATCCTGATGGGGACTATTCGCCAAGCAAAGAGAATCTGCAGAAAATCATGCTAGCGCTAATCATGACCGTGCCATATGAGACACTGGATAGTTGCGACTATAAGCGCTTTGTCGACTTCGCACCGGAGCACCTGTTTGAGAAGATTGTGCTTTATCGTCGGGGTGGATACTGCTACGAGATCAACGGTTTCTTTATGTCACTGGTTCAGGATTTGGGTTATGAGTGTACTCCACTCTCTGGTCGTCTGTTGTTTGGCAATCCGGTGTATGGTCCGATGGGACATCGCACGACTATAGTCACCATCGATGGAAGACGCTATCTGTGCGATGTCGGCTACGGTGCTGGTTGTGCTGAAGGCCCCGTTGATATTGACGAGCCTGGAATCCAGGACATTTTGGGCTATCAATTCTCGATCAGGCATCACGAAGGTGGTGACTTTGGCGATATCACCCTGGTCAAGCATGCCGCCGACGGCACTGAATCTGACTTCTACACCGTATACCTGCGCCCGCACACACTGCTTGAGTTTGTAGCCTCAAACGAGCGCGCCCAACAAAGTGACCGGCGTGTCGTTCGCCTGCGTACAGAGACGGGCAGCATTGTAGTAGACGGCACAACGTTTCGCCGGAAGGTCAACGGCGAGGTGTTTGAAGAAGAGATAACCAGTTATCCACAGCTGTATAAGATTCTGACTGAAGAATTCAACATGATCGTACCCAGAATGTCCTTCAGCAAATCATGGCCAAGAGAGATAGCCTGGTAGAGGCACCTGCTATGCCCTCAACAGACGGAGCCTTTGCTTCGACGAACTGCAAAGCTGCGCTCGGTAAAGCATCGCCAGGAAACCCAGTCTTTTTGACAAAGAATGGTGCTGAGGAGTATGCAATCGTCGATTCGGTCGAGTACGATTTCTTGAATAGAATGGCGTTCGAGAAGTTGTTCATCCAGCTTGACGAATATCGCATGGAAGCAGAAAAGGAAGGCTGGACTAGCGAAACTGCTGTGCGAGAACGCTTCGGACTCAAAGTCGATGGCTGACTTAGTTTTTGCCCGCTGAAATCATATTGCTGATTCAACAGGAATCCTTGCTCTATACCATACACGAGAAGATGACTTAGCGCTGAGAGAACAAAAGATGGATCCTTTTCAAATAATCACACTGGCTTTGCTTGGTATTTTTTATTCGGCCTATCTGGCAAAGGCTCTAACAATGAAACGTCGTGGCATCACAGTAAACCTGCTTGGGAAAGGCGACAAACCTAAGTCATCTCTTTATATCGAGCTGTTTCTCCAAGTTTCTACGTTTGCTGGTGCGATTATCCAAGTTGGAAGCTCGGTATTTCCGAAAGCAGTCTGGGCATTCAATGTACCGACTGCAGTGCAAATTGCTGGAGTCGTAATAATTATTGTCGGTATCATATTATTTGTGATTGCCATGCTCACGATGAGTGATAACTGGAGAGCTGGGTTTGTAAGTAATCAGAACACCAATCTCGTAACTAAGGGAGTATATAGCATCAGCAGAAACCCAGCTTTTGTGGGGTTTGACATGCTCTATGTTGGATGTGCAGCGGTTTTTCCGAACATAGTAAATATCGCAGTTGCAATAATCGCGGTAGTTTTGTTCCATTTTCAGATAATAAATGAAGAGAAATACTGTGCTAAAGCGTTAGGGGAAGAATACATAGTCTACAAATCAAAAACGATGCGCTATCTTGGCACAAGAAATTGATTGACAAAAGAAGCAGGGGCGATTCTGCCCCTACATCAAAGCGTCTGCCTGTAAGCCTTCGAAGTCCAAGGTAGTCTTCGAGAAACTGCAAAGCTGCGCTCGGTAAAAATCGCCGAGTGTCTATTCATTTGCGTCAGAATACACCTGAGCCTTTTCACTTAGCTCATCAATAGACAAGTCATCGAAAAGCGTTTTTTGCCACTCGGTGTAGTCAAAGGGTTCTCGAATAATCGAGGCAATGAAGCGCTCAGCATCAACGCTTCCCAGCCTTGCAATAAGCGCCTCCATACCTTCGACGCGCAATACAGCTTCAGAGGTCATTGCCGGCTTCCTTTCTGACAAAGTCTATGGGGTTGATTACAGTAATACCTTCGATGCTTTTTCGAAGAAGACCATCATCTGTCGCTATCAGGTATTTTGCACCTGACTCGATTGCGCACGATATATGCAAGGCATCTTTTGTTCTGACACCAGACTCCTTAATTGCATTCGCTTTTGCAATAATGCTGCTGGATTCAAGGCAACGAACGCTAGCAACACTTTTCCATGCTAATGTGCTAAAACATCGGTGAACATAGCGTTTCACACTATTATCATATTCAAAAACATACGACCAAACAATCTCATAGGTTCCGCCACTAATCTGAGACTGTATATGCAGTTTTGCATCAGTCTCTAACCGATTACGAACATTGCTTTGATCGTTAAACAGACGATTAAAACAACAGTTATCAAGATATATTCTCATACATATCTTTTCCCTGATGATTATATCATGGGGTAATTCTCACACCAAAGCGTCTGCCTGTAAGCCTTCGAAGTCCAGGTAGTCTTCGATGAACTGCTTTTTTAAAAGACTCAAGGGAATATAATCATTGTACTTTCCTGGAATCTGCACTTTCTCTGGCAGTGGTAGGTTGTTAAGGTCGGGGTTCGAGTTGAGGATGTCGCGCACGTGAGCTTCCAGCTCACCAGCTGTGCCATCGAAGGCTACCTCCAGGTAGACTGCTGTTATCCAGGGTAGCCTGCTTTTGATGCCACGTTCCTGCAGCAGGTAATGAAGCGTGAAAAGCTGCCTGGTACCAACCCAGGGAAAGATCGCATACTTTCTATCGGAAAGCGGAGTTATCAGGTTGTCAATGATGCCGCTGTTTTGGGCAATGTAGCGTATCTCGCCCAGTCGCTCGGTGCATCGTTCGCTTAAGTATGCATACACCCTGTCGTTGCCTTCACCTGCCAATACCTGGCGCATCCTTTGCACCAGCACCGTATGCAGTCGCACTTCGAAATCGACATCCCACTCAACCAGCGAGATGCCAGGAACCCGCTTGACAAAGATGACCTTCGATTTCTGGTTGACATCAACCACCTCCCAGGTGAGCCCCGCGAGAGCGAAGCGAATTCCCACGGGGTAGATCTTATCCACAGTTCCTATTGTTCTATTTTCGTCTTTGACTAACAGGTACTCAGGGGTTTCAAAGACGGTCAGGAACTTGTAACTGTTGACAACCTTTTCGCCTTCGCGGCCGATCAGCAGTCCACCGCGTTCACTGCGCTCGATTTGTTCAGTCGCTATCAGGTGCGAGAGGAGCTGGCGGTAGTCATCCTGGCTGATGTGCTTAAAGCAACCCAGACTTAGTATTGCCTGCGCCAGGGCAGCGGCGGAGAGCTCGCCGTTGCTTTTGAGGTGGCTCATGGTCTGGTGGTAGAGCAGGTTGTAGGCGTGGTGCAGGGGCGCGATCGGTTCGAGCCAGTGCTCGCGGGTGTAGAGCTCGATGATAGCGATGATGCGCAGCAGCTCCCAGTTGATCGGTGCCAGGCTGTCGTCGGAGTTGATAACCAGGTCTTCGACCAGGGTAAACAGCAGTTGGGGAATCTGTCCTCGACGGCCGCTGCGACCAAGCCGTTGGGCAAAGCTGGATACGCTGATGGGCGCGCCGATCTGCACTGCTTGGTCAAGGGAGCCGATGTCGATACCTAGCTCTAGGGTGACGGTGGCTCCGGTGACAATCTTGTCGGTTGAGGCTTTCATCTCTTCTTCGGTGGATTCGCGAATCAGTGCTGAGACGTTACCGTGGTGCACCCGATATACATCGGGAGCCTTGTTGCGAGCGGCGATTTCTTTGAGGTTGGCTATTGCCAGCTCGGCTTCTTCGCGGCTGTTGGTGAAGACGATAGTCTTTTTATCAAGCGTTTGCTTGAACAGGTACTCGTAGTGTTCGCGGTGACCGATGTCTCCGCTGACGGTTTTGATTACGTTGTTGCTACCGTCGCGCTGCTCCAGATCGCGCTTGTCAGCGTAGTTGACGAAGCGCTCAACATGCAAGCCGATG
>WQXZ01000025.1 GCA_009781525.1 Coriobacteriia bacterium
CGGCCGGATTGTCGAAGCTGGAACAGCATACCGTACAGCTGCACTTGACCCCAATAACCCGAGTCCGGTAAAAGCTCTGATGAACTTGGGTGCTTCGTTTTCGGCACTTGACCGTCCAGGCGATGCTGTCGAAGCCTATCTGGCTATCTTGGAGTTTCGCGTCACCGGCACTACTCTGAATCGCACTTATGAGCGCCTCGGCGGAGCCTACTTTGCCAACGGACAATATGCTGAAGCCGCGCAGGCTTTCTACGACGCGATGCTCGGTGGCGGCTACGAACTGACAGAGCGCTCGCAAGCCCAGCTCGCGCAAGCAAAGCTCGCGCTTTCGACCGGATTCACCCCCGTTGTCAGAACCCAGACCAACCTTTCTGCATCTGGTGCGATGGCTGCTGTGAATGCAGCGGCAGCATCCGCTGCAGCTGGCAGTGATGCTGCTTCCGACTACAGTGCGCAGCTTGAAGACTCAAGCAGTCTGCAGGCAATCGACCATGAGGACGGCAGAAACCTCGCGTACGGAACCGACCAGAGTGCCGAGACAGAGGTCGACTTCTTCACTGCAACCGACGAGGAGCTGATCGAGGTATCCAAGCGCCAGGCTAGGAAAGAGCGCAAGCAGCGCCACGTTGGACTGAAGGTTTTCCTGGCAATCCTAATCGTTATTGTGCTTGCCTTCGGCGCAGCGATCGTCGCCTTTACCCAAGGCTATGGCTGGCCGACCCAGCAGGCAACTATCAACAGTTTCTTCGACAGCCACGCTTCCGGTAGCGAGGTCTCGCCATACTGGATCAGCACTGCCCTTGACGATCCGGTCGCTTTTAATCGGATTCTGCAGTCAGTAGCCGAGGTTGACTCGTCCGCTGTGACGATTATCGCGATCGATCGCTATATCAGCGAGTCAGAGGCGCTGATCGGAGTGCGCCTTCCTGAGGGCGGCATGATCCACTACCGGGTAACACTAGTCCGCGACGGAATAGGCTGGAAGATCAGCAGAATAGAATTAGCTTTCGCCTCACAGGAATAGTGCGGTAAGAATCGAGCCACCTGAGCCATTCTGGAGGTAAGAGCCGAATAGCATAGTACTAAAGACTATCTGGATAAAACCGAAGTCAAGGTTTTGATAACGAAAGGAACCATCATGAGTGAAAGAACATTCTGTATGCTTAAGCCGGATGCGGTTGCCGGTCGCCATATCGGCGAGATTATTAACCGTTTCGAGCGAGTTGGGCTGACAATCGAGCGCCTTGAAATGGGAATGGTGACGCTCGATCAAGCCAAGGCAAACTACGCCGAGCACAAAGGCAAACCTTTCTATGATGGACTGCTCACCTATATAACCTCAGGCCCAGTTGTCAAGATGATCATCGCAGGATCTGACGCAGTCAAGATCTGCCGCAAATTGATGGGAGCAACTAACCCCCTGGAGGCTGCTCCTGGAACAATCCGGGGAGATTTCGGTCTGGTAATGGATGCCAATGTGATCCACGGATCCGATTCGCATGAATCAGCCGATCGCGAGATTGCCATTTTCTTTACTTAAAGCGAGTACCATAGATTTCTATGGTACTCTTGACCATATGAAGAACGAGTATGGCTAGATGCTGAAACATGGGCATTCTAGTGTGTGATTTAGGAGGAGAAATGCCTGTTCTTACCCCTGAGGATGTTCGTGTTCCAGCTGACGTATTGCCAGAAGCACGAGACACCTACATCGACAATTTTCTCGCAGCAACACGTGGTACCGGCAAGCTGATGCTCTTTGCCTGCGACCAGAAAATCGAGCACCTGAATGACGATTTCTATGGCGAAGGCATTGATTCAGCCGATAATGATCCGGAGCATATGTTTCGGATTGCATCGGGAGGAATCATCGGAGTTATGGCGGCACAGCGCGGGTTGGTTGCCCAGTATGCGCCTTCGTATCCAGAGATCAACTATCTGGTTAAGATGAATTCAAAATCTCATCTAGTCAAGACAACTCAGGATGACCCATATTCTCCCCAACTTTATTCACTGGATGCTGTTTTAGCTATGCGCGATGCCGGTGTGAATATCGTTGGACTGGGCTACACCATATATGTAGGCAGTGAATATGAAGCTAACATGATGAGTGAAGCCGGTGAGCTGATTGCTGAGGCACATGCAAATGGCTTGATTGTTGTGCTATGGGTTTATCCCCGTGGTAAGGCAGTTGCAAGTGAAAAAGAAGCATCATTAATCGCTGGAGCAGCCGGTGTAGCTCTTTGCCTTGGAGCAGATTTTGTCAAGGTTAATCCACCCGATGCCACCGATACCGCCAGCTCGGCTGAGTTACTGGCTATTGCGTCTGTCGCAGCCGGTCGTACCGGCTTGGTATGCGCAGGTGGCTCAACGGTGGATGCTGAGAAGTTCTTGAGCCAGCTACATGATCAGATTCATATCGGTGGAGCAGTTGGAAACGCTACTGGCCGTAATATCCATCAACGTTCGCTGGGTGAAGCCATCAACCTGACTAAGGCTATCAGTGCAATTACTTTGGCAGACTACGATGTTCAAGAAGCACTGGATGTCTTTAATGGTCTCGAGGAGTTCGAATTAGACTAACAGGCTCGGTTGGCAGCCTGAGTCAATGAGCG
Source organism: Coriobacteriia bacterium (assembly GCA_009781525.1). GTDB lineage: Bacteria > Actinomycetota > Coriobacteriia > Coriobacteriales > UBA8131 > WQXZ01. The sequence continues at coordinate 2,616 of WQXZ01000025.1, forward strand.
CTAAGCAACCTGGCTGTTGTCTTACCGGAGGCAACGAGCAGAATACATATGTGTTATATGGGACACCCGTCAGTTGATTTCGTTTTGCAGGCGGGTGTCTTTGCTGCGCTTCTTACTGATTTCTGAATAAATCTCCGCATAATTGTCATTTTGCTTTGCTGAATAAATGATTTCAGCTAGAATACATTTGTGCGGCAGCAGAGATGCTTTAGCGATATGACTGGGGAGTCAGCTATAGCACTGTTCGATGCTGTGGGAGGAACTCTCACAATCTAGGTAGGTCATATATTGATTGTGACGTCAAAGGAGAGGATTGACAAATGATCAGGCTGGGTTCTTTTGGTGCAAACAGCAGCCAAGGGTTTTGGCGTGTATTGCGATTATGGTCTACCGTAGAAAGCCCAAACAAACAGCAATCAACCACAAATCGTAACTACAGAAAAACGCTGATAACAATCATCAGCGTTGTTATAGCGTTAAATCTGATACCTATCACTGTGATCAGTATTGCTTCTGAAGTGGACGAATCTGCGTTAACAGCTATGGCAGACGAACACTCAGATAGCACGCTTAAAAACGATGCAACAGACCTGGATGTTCTGCATGACAACGCAAGCAGCGCAGATGAAGTAGACGCTGGCGATGACAGCAAGCCTGACGATCAGCCAGCAGCTGACGACGAGTCGACAGCAGACAACGATGTGCTCAGCCAGATCGAGCCACTATCGTTCGAAGATGACCCGAAAGATGAACCGGTAAAAGACGCGACCAATGACTCAGAACCTCTCGGCTATGCAATCGCTGGAGACTTCATAATCAGATTCACGGTCGCCGCACCCACCGCCCCCGCTGCACATCCAGCAAGCAGTAGTACAATTCTGTACGCAATTGTAGGCGAGCCTTTGTCATCAATTACCCCTCTTGCCGATGATATGGCTCCGATTGAGGGAACCCATTACATATACGCCGACGGTGTGCTGAATATCATTGCACACGACGGCTTCACTATTCAGATGTCACCTGATGCAGCAATACCGACAATGGATCGAATAGTCGTCAGTGCAGACGCGCAGGTAACCTTACAGGATGTATCAATAGATCAGTCTGCAACAGGAGTTTTCGGACAAATTGCCTACCCCACTGTTGGCAACCCTGCGTTTGAGGTCACTGGTGGATCCTCTGTTATGTTGACGATTCAAGGAATAGTATCACTAAGCGGTGGCGTTCTTTGCGCAGGACTTCAGGTGACACCAGGTAACGCAATAGAAATTATGGAGATAAGCACGGGCACGCTTTATGCTACCAGCGGACGAGGAGGAGCTGGCATCGGTGGTGGCTGGAGTGGCGAATCCGATCACTGGCAATCAGATGCCGGTATGATAACAATCGCTGGTGGAACAATAATCGCTCAAGCCGAGAGTGGCGGCGCTGCTATCGGCGGTGGCAACTACGGCAGCGGCGGTATCATTCGCATCAGCGGGGGTGAAATCTACGCAATCGCTGACGAGGGAGCCGGTATCGGTGGCGGTACTGAGAGTATATTTATCGTTTATGACTGGTTTCAACCAGGAAGATCATGTGGAGACATTCTTATCACTGGCGGTGTGATCTCTGTTGTTGGTGGCAACATCAGTGCTGGCATCGGTGGCGGTGGATCACATGGCAATGCGCCAGGCGACAGCATAGTCATCGAAGGCACAGCAATCGTTTCAGCTGTAGGAATCACCGGCATCGGCGGAGGTGCTGCTGGTGGAATCGACACGATAATCATCAGAGGAAATACCAACGTCTCAGCAACTGGGCGAAGTGGAGCTGGCATTGGTAGCGGAAGCTGGGCGACCGGACACAAAGGAACAATACTGATTGCAGATAATGCCCGCGTATATGCAAAAGGTGAAAGTGGTGCCGGCATCGGTGGCAGCTTTGGAAAAATCGGCTTCCTGATGGCACCAGAAGCAGCTGGGTTCGGAGCACCAAGCGGCGATATCACAATAACTGGCAATGCAATAGTCAGTGCCTTTGGCAGCATGCTTTGTCCTGGTATCGGATCAGGCGGTGCACTGAGTGCTCCTGCAGACTTGGAAGACTATATGCCAGGAGTAACTCCGCTTATCGGAACACCTGGTGAAGTCGGTACGATTATCATTGACACCGCAGGTTCAGTCGTAGCTCAATCTGGCGGCGGTACCGCAGCAATCGGTTATGGAGGTGTCGCAACAGCAGCAGGCAAACCGGTGTTGCCGTTTGCTCCGACTGATTTGGTTGCCACTATCAGCACCGACCCTGTTGAAGTCGACTATGGTGAGGCAGCGGTAAGTCTGACGTGGTCTTCTCCAGATAATATCAGCAGCTACTCATCTGTGGGATACGAAGTGACGATGGATGGGGGAGTTACATGGGTTGCTGCCGATAGCATATCGGAGCACCGTTTTTCTGGAGTCAGTCTGGGCGACACCTGTCTGCTTTCGGTACGGGCGACCTTTAGCTACGGGTTCGGGTTGGAAGCAGAGGTCAAGAAACTGGATATCCCGGAGACCGGACGCGACCTGATGGTAGTGTCTATGGCTGGAGGTAGCGGTGCGATTGAGGGCACGCATTATACATATGATAACAATGTGTTGGTGATTATCGAGCCAGGTGAGTACATCGTCAGCATGGCTCCTGGTATCGACATGACGACAACAGATGGATTGGTTATCGCTGCGGACGCACAGATTCTGCTTTACCATATAAACATCGACCTGTCGTCCACCGGAAATGGGTCGGCATACTTTCCTGAGCCGGGTAGTCCTGCTATCTGGGTGACGAACAATGCGACTGCGCACATCACCCTGAACGGCACAAATCAGCTAAAGGGTGGAGCCTGTAGCGCAGGTCTCCAGGTAACGCCAGGTAACGCGGTGATTATCACCGATGAGAGTACCGGCACTTTGTCTGCCACCGGCGGTCCGCTGGCTGCAGGCATCGGCGGCGGCTGGGGAGCGTGGCCATCTGGTGCTATCGAGGGCTTTATCGCGGCTGACTGTGGATACGTAGAAATCGCTGGCGGAACGGTCAATGCTAGCGCACTTAAGGCTGGCGCCGGCATCGGCGGCGGCAACTATGGCAGCGGCGGCGTTATTCGCATCAGCGGCGGCTCAGTCAATGCTACCAGTGCGTCAGGCGCCGGCATCGGCGGCGGAATCGAAGAGATCTATGAGATCGCCGACTGGTTTCCCAGTGGAAAAGGCTCTGGCGACATCATCATCAGCGGCGGAACCGTATATGCCCAGAGCACCTCATGGTGCAGCGCCGGCATCGGCGGCGCCGGAGCCCATGGCTATCTTGCCGATGACAGAATCGTTATTGAAGGCGATGCTGTTGTTACTGCAAGTGGCATGTCCGGAATCGGCGGCGGAGCCTTTGGCGGTATTGGCACAATAGTAATCAGGGGAGAGGCACACGTTTCTGCCTATGGCAACCAGGGCGTAGGTATCGGCACAGGCGGCTGGGGAACAAATGCAGCAGGGAGTATTCTGATTGACGGTAATTCTGTGGTTAGTGCAACAGGCAATAAGGGAGCTGGCATCGGCGGAGCTCATGGTAGACCCGGATTCATGCTGGAGCCTGAGGCAGCAGGGTATGGCTCACCCAGTGGAGACATCACGATAACTGGCAGCTCAACGGTTGTTGCCCAAGGTAGCTATCTCTGTCCTGGAATCGGGTCAGGTGGTGCTGACAGTACACCAGAGTATGTGTTGGTTCTATACCCCGATGTTACTCCGCAGATCGGTGTTCCTGGTACTTTGGGCACGATTATCATAGACACTGCAGGTACGGTAACCGCGACCTCAGGTGGCGGAACAGCTGCGATTGGATATGGCGGCGTTGAGTCTGCTGCCGGAGCACCGGTTCTGCCTTTCGCACCGCTTGAGCTGACGGTTGTTGAGGAGGATGCAGGCGCTGGTGACGGCAGCGGTGCGGGTGCTGGTGACGCAGATGATGTGAGCCTGCTACTGACATGGTCAGCTGCAGTGAACTTTAACAGCTTCAAGAATGCGTTCTACCAGATCAGCATTGACGGAGGCAATACCTGGGTGACAGCACAAAGCAACACCGAGCATAGATTCGAAGGACTGTTAGCAGGCGAAACTTATCTGGTCTTAATACGCGTAGCATTCGATAACGGCTTTGGTGTTATAGCAGAACCGTACGAGATGTTGATTGCTGAAAGAGGAGATACAGGTGGTGGTGGGCAAACTGGAGGTGGTACGACTGGCCAAAATACCGGTACCGGTAACAAGACTGTTAGTCAGCCAACGCAGACCAGTAAGACCGGAGACACATCAGGGCAGATCCTAGTGGCTGCTGCTGCCATGGTTCTAACTGGTATCTGGCTTTGCATGCGGGGGGCACGTCACCGCAGACTGAACTGAACTTGCGGCTTAAGCATACTTATTCTTAAGTAAATTGGCTGGGGTGACGGCTGAAAAAGTCGGTTCTTGGCGGCAGCTCACGCAGCGGGTGCGCTTCGCCTGCAGCGCTTTCAGTAGAAACGAACGTCTCTAAGCCACTTGGCACGCCAGCTTCTGAGATGTGCTTCCAACTGAAGAACTCGGTCTCAGCAACATCAAGCTTCAGGTAGTCATAGACCATGCGGGTGCCTTCTGGTGCAATCGGGTGCATCAGCAACAGGCAGACCCGAAGCAGGTAAAAGCAGTCAACCAGCAACTGGCTGCGAGCCTCAGCGTTGCCTTCAGTTGCCTTGCTGTGCTCCGACCAGTACTTGTTGGCTGCCCGGCAGTATTCAGCTGCAATAGAGTTAGCGACATGCAGCTCCTGGCTATACATTGCCTGTTCATAGGCTCGAATTGCTTCAGCAGCATCAGCCAGCAGACTCTCAGAAACCTTACCAAGCGGCATCATGCCAGCAAGTTCTGACTGCGCGGTATAAAAGCAGGAGCGCGCCAAACGATTCAGGATGTTTGTCAGCACCTGACCGTCTTTCAAAACCGGATCAGGGTCTCTCTCACCTGCATCAGGGTTAAAGGGCTTCGGCCTGAAGCTGGCTTGCTTCAGTGACAGTCCGAGGGAGGCAAAATGAGCTCGTAGTTGCTCAGAGGTATAGAAATCAAGCAGCTCGTCTGCCATCGGGGGCTTCAAAGCACTGGATGAGGAGGCCTTACGACCAAAGTAAAGCAGGTGAAAGTTTGCTACAAGCTGAGTCTGTTGAATTTCTCCATATGAGGTACTTGGGTCTTCGGTGCTGAATCCGTTGTATCCAGCGAAGAGGGGAGTCTGGGCGACTCCGTAGAAGTAGATGTTATCTTGGCCGATGAATTGGTAGACGCGGGCAGCGGGGTCGCACCAGTAGTCTTTCCAGTTTTGCCCGTCGGTGCTTGTGCGGGCAGGGTTCAGGCTGCCGCTGACGAGGTCAGGTGCGCCGCCGGCGAGGTAGGTGCGGGTGAAGCTGATGGGTGCCCAGAGGGACTCGGGCCAAACCCAGACGGTCAGTGCAGATTCTTCAGGGTTGCCGGTCAGGTTCGGGGCTGCCACCCCCCACTCGATGTTGCCGGTGAGGCGGAAGGGTACCAGGGTCTTGCCGGTGCGGTAGCGTATGGCGGCTCGGTCAAGAATCGGACGCGCGGTGTCGCGGTCGTCAAGGTTTTCAAACTCAAGCTCGAAGCTGGTTTCTCTGCCAGCGGGCGGGCGCATGGTGTGAGCAGGCAGCGAGCCTGCTACAGCTGGGTAGTCGTCGAGGTGCTCGTTTCGTACAAAGATAATCGGTGCCAGCATGAATTCTGACATCGTGTCGGTGACGACTTTGCGGGTGGTTCCCGAGTCGCCCAGCTGCCTGATGTGCTCAGTCAGCAGGGGTTTAAAGCTGGCTAGATCGATGTACCAGTTCGCGGCATTACGCATGACTGGTGGCTTGCCAGACAGGGTGCTGATCGGGTCGATCAGTTCTTCCGGTTGATAGGAGTGTCCGAGACTGCATTCGTCGGCGTAGGCTTGCTCGGACTCGCAGTTCGGCCAGGGGCACTTACCTTCGACCTGGCGACCGTTTAGAAAGCTGCCGACTTCCTCATCATAGAACTGTGCGGTCGAGAGCCAGCGCAGATGCCCGTGCTGATGCAGCCTGTCAAAGATCTCGTCGGTCATGTCTTTATGGATCTGCTTGGCAGGTTCGAGGCCACTGCCCTGGTAGATATCCAGTGAGATGTTATATGCAGCCAGCGAGGCGAACTGAGCCTGGTGATTCATCAGCACGTAGTCCTCAATGCTTCCGTCGAATTCGCCAGCTTCAACCAGCTTGCGATAACCCTCGTCAATAGGGGAGCCGTAGCAGTCGGTTCCACTGATGAAGAGCACATTATTAACGCCGATGCGGTCACGCAGAAAGCGAGCGTAGATGTCTGCTGGCACAAACACTCCACCGATGTGGCCGAAGTGTAGCCCCTTGTTGCCATAAGGCATGCCGGCTGTGACTATCGCTCGGGCAGGAAATGCTGGTCGAGCTGGGAAAGCGTCAGTCGGGGTGCAATTGGTACAAGCGCAAGCGGATTCTACTGACGCAGTATTTGATGTAGAGTCGGTTTTGGCAGCCATTTTGTTCCTTTATGTGTCTGGCACTCTTTCGAACATGCCTGATGTGTGGTTTTTGATTATTATACAGACAAGCACGAGCGCAATAGTCGCGCGCACAAAAGCGCGCAGCTTGGCAAGTAGGAGGAACAGCCATGACAAACGTAGATTTCAACCAACTGGCGGACGATATCTTTGACAGAATCAGCTCAGTTGCCAGCAGCGTTGGCGATGCGGTCGAAGAAGCCAGCAGCGGACTCGGTCGCCTATCCGATTTCTACCAGGTCGGTCGCGACCTCTTTATAAGCGGTGCTGTTACCAGCCACGGCGGCAACCTGTCAGTCAGCGATGGCAGGCAGATTTGGATCAGCAGAACCGGCTCGCAGCTCGGGCACATTACTACTGACGACATCATCGCAGTTGAATGGCAGCCAACAACAGCCGACGCAAAAGCCTCCATGGAGCTGATTGTGCATCGCGCCATGTACCATGCCTATATGGAACGCCAAACCCAGCAGGGTACCCCTTTTGGGACAGCTGCCATTGTGCACGCACATAGTCTGAAGACGACTTATCAGTCGCTAATAAAACACTCGATCATACCAGCCGACTCAGAGGGAGCCTTCATATTAGATGGAGAAGTTCAGGTTTTCGCACCTGCAGCAACCATTGCTTCAGCTGAAGTGGCAACCATCATGGCTGATGTAGTGCGCTCTGGAGGCAGCATTGCTGTTATTCGGGGACATGGTCCATTTGCCATAGCCGATACGCTGCAGAATGCCTATCGACTGGTTTCGTGCCTTGAGTATTCAGCAGCACTACTGACGTTGCTGGAGCAAGCTGGCTAAGATTGGGACAGGAGGGACGGGGAGTTTTAGTGGACAATGGGTCAATGGGGACGGGGCTATGGGACAATGGGTGGGACAAAGGGGACGGGGCGTTTTGTCCCACTTTATCAAGATGGCTGTACCAAGCAGTCAGGTTCTCGCTGGGAAAAGTGGGACAAAACGCCCCGTCCCCTTTGTCCCACCCATTGTCCCATAGCCCACTGAAACTCCCCGTCCCTCCTGTCCTCCAGTTATTGTGCTTCAGTACGAAAGCTTTCTGCGTCTGGTGGCTCCGTTCATACAGAGTGTACCCAGCACCATAAGAGACATGCTGATACCGATGACGATATAGGTGGTATCCCCAGTTCGTGGTGTATCTGTGCCTGGTTTCGTGTTGTCTACTGGTGGATCAGTCGGGATTGTGTCCACAGCAAAAAGTGCTGTCAGGGCAATTCTGGATTCGGGCATTTCAAACGATAAAGTGATTGCTGACAGATCGCTAAAGAGACTTTCATCGCTGACTTCCCAGCCGACAAAATGATAACCGCTTGCTGGTATGGCAGTTACGCTAATTATCGATCCAGCAGTGTAATGCCCTGTGGTCGATCCGGTGGCAGTTCCACCGGCTTCGGCATTGACATACAGGTCATAGACCGCTGCGATATTAAACCTTGCATTGGCGTTGGTCATAACGTGAAGGTCAGCCAGCGCAAATTTCGTTGGCGGCTTGATTGCAGTTGCAGGAATCGTGATGTCAAAGATGTCTGTTGAGCTCTCGCGGGGAATGCCCTCAAATTGCAGCGTCAGAACCCAAGAGTTATCATCGGGTGAATCCAATGGAACTGCATCAATGACTTTGACAGTCACACCTGCTGGCAGCGCTGCGAACCAATCGGAGATATCGTCTAAGGCGTCTGAGTTGAGATGCAAGCCGAAAACCCAGAGTGTAGCCTGTCTGTCAACGTCAGTTTCATTGTCGTCTGTGAGAGGTTTGCCAACAGTTCCGTTCAGAACCATGTCTTCGATAATCGCGAAAGGTCCGCACGTAATGCGTACGAATCTATTGGTGGGAATGCTATGAAAGTCATAGTGTTCGTTATAAGGGGATGGAGCACCATCCGCATATAGCGCTCCAGACCCACCTGGGTCGGTATCGCCATGATTTGTCCACCAGATATAGGATACAGGCAAGCTCAATGGTCCATCAAAAAACGCAGCACTTGTTGAGCCTTCACTGCTGGTTGCAGTTGTGGTTCCGCCATTGATTTCAAGTCTGCCAAGTATGCCGGTGCTAACTGAAAACTCTCCTGAGTGCGCTGATCCGCCATGAGCAGTTAATGAGCCACCGTTTATTGCGAAGGATCCTGTTGTGCCAAAAAGCCAGATACCACAGCTGGCAGCGTTGGCTGTATGGGCTGATACAGCACTTCCGCTGATTACCAACGACCCGCCATTCACGGTTATATCGCTATTAAAAAGACGAAAGATACCTGCACTGGCATAGCTTGCTTCACCACCGCTGGCTATAACAGTACCGCTGTTAATGACCAGGTCAGCTCCCAGCAGAATTCCAAGACTATTACCGTTATCTGATATGTGCATCTCGCCGCCTGTGGCTATCAGGGTTCCACTGCCAGAAATCGTCAGGGTACCAACAGTGGGGTGAACATATATGCCGGTCAAGCCGTCTGCTGGAACTGATTCTCCTCTTGAAGCTGAGATAAAGGTATTCGTACTGCCACTGGCAAGGTCAATAGTCAACGGACCACCATAGATCACCAGTGCTGCCTGCGCACTGCCTGATCCAGGCTCTGTGTTGGCATTCCAACTGAAGTTGTTCAGAGTCAATATCTTGAGATCTGGATCCCAGGAGGTTGTTCCAGCTGGAGGTAGGTATTCATTTGTTGGAGCAGAGTTAGGCAACACTGTTGGGTTTCCGCTGCCATCCAGATCAAAATAGAACTTACCGTTAAGCACGTTAAAGATCAGGCCGTCATATGCATAGACGGTCACATCCAGAGGGAAGAAGCCGGTGTCGCCCAACATAGCATAGTTGATACCACCAAGAGCCCACAGAGTGCTGGCCTCAGGGGACGGGTATGCTTCTAATCCAGTTGAAGATGAAGTGATATAGGTATGAACCGTTGGAGTCTTCCAAACAACAACGATGCCAGAACCGGCTGGAGCGTTCAAAGTATATGCGTGGCTGATTGCAGAGCTGTCATCTGCTCCATAGGCAAACACAAAGCCGCCAGTTATTGTGACAGTTCCGTTGGCATTGACTGCCCAGCCAGTGGTAGCAGAAACCTGACTGCCACCGACAATATCACGAGTGTTGGTTATTGTGACAGTTGAGCCGACTCCTCCCATAGCATTGATTGCGTTTCCACTGCCATCTGCATGCACCTTGCCACCGTCTATTGTTATATGAGCGCTGGCGCCACCGGCGTTAATTGCGTTGCCATTCCCAGATGCGCGTACTTCTCCACCGCTGACTGAGACAGTTGCGTTAGCGCCGCTAGCGTTTATCGCATTTCCGTGTCCTGCAGCGTTAATAAAGCCGTCTTCAACATCGGTTTCGGTGTTAACACCGCTGGTGTTCAGTGTTGCGGCTGAGCCGCTCGACTGTACCGTACCACCACTGATTGTGACGGTGTTGTTCGCACCTGTGGAGTTGATAGCATAACCGTTGCTGGCTGATACAGATCCGCCGGTTATAGTGATCGAAGCGTTTGTCACCGTAGCTGGATTATCTGTTGCTGTGCTGATTGCAGCACTGCTTGCGCTGCTACCAGTTACCCGCACTGTACCGCCATTGACTGTTGCCGTCGAATTCATGCCGATAAGATTGATTGCCCGACCGTTGACCGCGGATACGGTGCCATTATTGACAACGACGTTCCCAGTTGTTTGTATCGCAAAGCCGTTTCCGGTATCCAGAGTTGCTGATACCGTGCCGCCGTTAATAATGACATTGGTACCGGTTCCACCGATTATGCTGATCGTTGGGTTTACATTGGTAGTGGCAGCGTTTGAAACAGTACCGCCATTGACAGTAATAACTGAACCAATGCCTGACGAGCGAATAGCGCTGGCAGAGCCTGAAGATATGGTTCCGGCATTCAGAGTGATACTTGAGGTATTGGCAGTACCGGTCTCAAAGGATGAGCCGTCACTGATGGCATATCCGCTTCCGATTGAACGAATGGTTCCACCATTCACGTTGATATTGGTATTCAAGGTTCCATTCTGGATAAGAACAGGTGCGTTTGAGTTTGAAGGCTGACTCTCAAGCACAGCACCGGAACCTACATTAACAACTACATTGTTTGCCGAAATCAATAACGAGTTTCCGCTTGCGCCACCGGAATCAATAACGGTACCGTTTGTCAGCGAGATAACCGTACCTGCACCGGTGACCTGTAATGCACCACCGGTTCCGGTGTTGGCAATCATGCATGAACCGACCTCCAAGGTGCCATTGCCGCTGACTGTGATCAGGTAATCAGCCACCCTCGATCTCGAGCCCTGCACTGATGCATTCCAGATTACAGTAGCGCCAGTACCAATATTCAGTGTCATTCCTGCGGTAGTGCCCGTAACCGATCCGCTAATAGTGATGGTTGCCCCTGCAGGTATGGTCAAAGTGCCAGAGGGAGTTCCAGCGATAGTTACAATGTCTCCACTAGCCAGGGATGAGGGAGGTGTGCTGTTATTCCAGGTAAAAGCTGCGAGAGGGCTGATATCCAGTGGGTTGATATCGAGCGGGATGATTCCGCCATCGACATCGAGAGTGTCTTCTGTAAGCGCTAAGACATCTAGCTCTTCAGGCTTTGTCTCTAATGACCCTTCGACACCTTCATCGGCAGTTTCGATATTATCAGCTGCTTCGCTCAGTCCATCCGCTTGACCTTTGTCTGCCTCACTGGATGGCTTTTCTGCATTTGTATCGGATGATAAAACTTCATCAAACGATATCGCTGCGTCTTCACCAGTAGCAAAAGCCATTTTGCTCTGTGGTGTAAGCGAGAGTGCTACCAGAAGCGAAAGAACCAGTGCCAGTGTCTTTTTTGATACTCTTTTCATTTGTCCCCTGCCCTTCGATTCTAAGAGTAGCACCATTGTAGTAGATAATGTGAGCTAATCACAACAATATCAAGCGTTGTTATAGCTCGTATTGGAGGCTATGGGGTATTAAGGTGGTTCGCCGCTCTTCGCTAGACGCTATTGCTGTTTGGGACAGAGGGGGCGTTTCGGTGGACAATGGGTCAATGGGTGGGTCAATGGGGACGGGGCGTTTTGTCCCACTTTTCATCAGTGACAACTTGCAGCTTGGTACTGCAACCTTGACAAAGTGGGACAAAACGCCCCGTCCCCATTGACCCACCCATTGACCCATTGTCCACCGAAACGCCCCCTCTGTCCCCATTAGCCAAGACCGTGTGCGAGAGAATTAATCACGCTGAATCAGAGGTGCAAAGCATGCGCTATGGTGTTTAGCAGAATCATTCGTGTCATGTTAAGCTACTAAAGGATAGAGCAGCGTAGCAAAGAAAATGAAGTCGCTGCTCTCTTGGAGACTTGTCATTTGAGAAAAACATGCCGAGCAGCTTTGTTAAGTTCAGTAACAGCGAAGATGATCCAACGCTGTTTTCCCGGCACTATGTGCTAAATGTATTGCCTGACCAGTCTGAGTATCAGGCTTTTAGCGCCCAGACTTTTATTGAATGGATTACAGGTAGTAACTCAACCATCCAAAGCAAGCATCGCAAATTCAAAGAAGCCAAGGAACACAACACCGAAGATGAACTAATCAAGCCAGTGCTCAGACAGCTTGGACACCAGATGGCTAGTCGTCCAAACTGTAATGCCGGTGAAATAGATATTGCGCTTTATTCTCCTATTGTGAATCAGTTGCAGGCGAACAGCGTCTGGCGCGGAAGCGTGGTATACCAGAAGAGATGCTGCAGAATCGGCACTATCGTATTGCCTGCCGCTCAATAGCGCAACCAACCGACAGTCGTAGCCTGATTCCGATGGTGATTCCTAGATACACATTTACTGGTAACTCATTGAACATGATAGAAATCATGCGTGGTAATGAGCCGATCTATGACGCTATTTTCACTACTGGGGTCAATGCACTACTAAGTACTTATATTGCCGACTCTTATATACGTCAACGTATCTCGAGAAACGTCAATGCCTTCATGCTAAAAGAGATTCCTGTTCCAAGAGACGAAGCAGCCATACGCCGCCTTGGTCGTATGGCGCTTCCGTTGTTTGGTGGGGTGGAAAGACCTCGATAAAATGGACATAGATTTCACGTCTATAGGGTATGCTGATTGAAAGCAAACTGCGATCAGTCAAAAGACGAGAAAGGGAAGTTCAA
>WQXZ01000026.1 GCA_009781525.1 Coriobacteriia bacterium
TAATGAACATATTCAGACTGACTATCCGGCCGGCATCAAGCCTGGAGACAACAGTTTCATTCAGCGCGCAGAGCCGAAGTGTTTCACCGTCAGAGAAAAGTATTTCGACATCGATCATTGTTCGTTCAGTGCTTGTCAGTCTTCCCTGTATCGCAGCACTTAAAGCATCGATCATGTTTTCAGGTTGAGCGCCGGCAAGAAAACCCATTCCTCCGAAATTGAATGCCAAAAGCGGCGTGCCACTGTTACCGATCATCTTAGAGACCCGAAGAATGGTACCGTCTCCACCAAAACAGAAAACACAATCGTACTGGCTGATCTGGTTTTGCCAATACTCAAGTTCAAGGTCACCAGTGGTCAGATTCTCACTGTAAATCTGATTGTGTTCGATCTGTTGTTCAGTTAACCAAACAGCAGCTGCCTGCATCGCCTCAACAGCAGATTGCTTTGTCAGATTCGAAACCAGTAAGATCCGCATATCCGTCCTTCCACTAAAGCCGACCAGACTGCAGATTGACTATCTGGTCAAGCACAGATGTCCAAATAAAAAAGAGTGATCTTATCCACATGATCTATGTTGCGGCAGCAAGATCGACGACTGTTTGAATATCAATGTTAGCAGGTATGCCTTGTCGTGTTGCCCAGAATAGGAACTCGCGGTTTCCGTCGGCTCCTTTTATCGGCGACGGAATGAGTCCTTGCGTGACCAACATGGCAGTTGTGGCTTGGTCGGTGAAGTTGTTCAGCACGTCTGTGTGCAGGGTCGGGTCGGTTACGACTCCCGCCTGGAAACCGGAGCTTTGCGTTTGCTGTTCGGTCAGCTCGAACTGGGGTTTGATAAGAATAACTGCCTGGCCACTCAGCTTGATGAAGTTTCTGATAGCTGAGAGAAGCCTTGAGGTTTTAGTGAAACTGAGATCGACAACCGCCAGGTCAAACGCCTGATCTGGTGCTGGAGCCGGCAGTTTTGTGAAGTTGGTGCGCTCAAGCAAGGTTACTCGCTGATTCTGGCGAAGTCGCCAATCGAACTGGCCGTAGCCGACATCGATCGCCGTGACGGAGGTTGCTCCTCGCTGCAGCAGGCAGTCGGTAAATCCACCACTACCGGTGCCTATGTCGACGCAGTGCAATCCATCGACATCGATTACAAAGCTGTCGAGCGCCGCGGCGAGTTTAACACCTCCGCGTGAGACAAACTCGCCTGTTTTTTTGACAACGAGCTCTTCATGTTCGGTGACCATGGTGCCTGGCTTCAGATTGATCAGCCGAGGGCTGGTGACCTGGCCAGCATATATCGATCGCGCCGCACTATCACAACTGTCATAGAATCCGCGCTGAACCAGCAATGCATCCAGTCTGATTTTTTTGCCAGGTCTTTGCATTACGAATGACTTTCTTTGGCGGGCTATTTAGCTCTGGCTATCTGCAAGGATCGTCTTGCTGTACTTCGGTGCAGTGTTGCGATCGAAGGCTTGTCTGATTGTTTCTGCAAGAGACGGTGCATCGAATCCCAGTAGTTCGAACAGCTGGTTTGTTGTGCCGTGGGTAATGAACTCGTCAGGGATACCGATGCGTAGCAATCTGGGTGCAGCGACGCTGTCAGCGCTGCCGATGTCTGACATAGCTTCGAGTACTGCTGATCCGAATCCGCCAGTCAGTGTGCCTTCCTCGAGCGTTACCACCAGCTGATAGTTTGTAAGGGATGCCAGTAATTCTGTATCTAAGGGCTTAACCCAGATCATGTTGTAGACAGCTGCATCAACGCCTTGATCCGCCAGTTTGTCGGCGGCTAACAGGCTTTGCTTGACCATTCGCCCGACTGCCAGCAGTGCCACGTCCTTGCCGGCACGCAGGAGCTCGGCTTTGCCAGGTTCGAGCAGTTTCGGAGCGGGGGTGGCACCCGTCGCTGGGGTAACGTTTGCGGCGTTTGCGGTGTCCGTCGCGCTCGCGGCGCTCGCGGTGCCCGCGGCGCTCGCGGCGTTTGCGGTGTCCGCAGCTCCCGCGGCTCCCGCTGCGCTCGCGGCGTCGTCCGGCGGATCCAGCACAAAAGCCTCCCCCCGGGGAAAGCGCAGCGCTACCGGTCCAGCCAGGCGCAGGGCGGTGTGCAGAGCGTCTGCCAGCTGTGCTCCGGTCGCCGGAACAATGATCTTCATATTTGGCATGGTTCTTAAGTAGGCCAAGTCAAAGACACCGTGATGGGTGGTACCGTCTTCTCCGACCAGCCCGGCTCGATCCAGGCAGAACACTACGTGTTGGTTCATCAGGCTGACATTGGTAATCAGTTGGTCAAAGGCTCGTTGTAGAAAGCTGGAGTAGATAGCTACCACTGGGATGTTTCCGCCAAGAGCCATACCAGCAGCACTGGCAACCGCATGCTCTTCAGCAATACCAACATCAAAGAATCGCTCCGGAAACAGTTGCTTAAAGCCGTCAAGACCTGTACCTTTCGGCATAGCAGCTGTTACTGCGATAATCCGCCTGTCGACCTCAGCCTCAGCCACAAGTGCATCGCCAAAGAACTCGGTATAACTCTTGCCTTCGGTCTTCGCTTCAAACTGCCCGGTTGACAATGTGAACCGCGATGCACCATGAAACAGCTCAGGGTCAGCCTCTGCCGGTAGATAGCCTTTACCCTTCTGGGTAAAAGCGTGTATCAGAACAGGTCCAGCTATCTGCTTTGAACTCTGCATTACCTGCTTTAACTGAGTAATCGAGTGGCCATCGACAGGTCCGAGGTAGGTGATACCCATATCCTCAAAGAAGGTTCCGCCGATAAGAAAGAGTTTCGCTGAGTCACGCATCCTTTCGCCCATCTCAACCAGGTGACGACCAGGGTTGCCAAGGCTTGACAGTCTACTCTCTATTGAGTCGCGGGTTTGAATATAGGGACGCGACGATCGTACTTTTGTCAGATAGAGCGACAGTGCTCCGACATTTTGCGCGATACTCATCTCGTTGTCATTTAAGATTATGGTTATGTCCCGGCCTTCGTGCCCGATCTGGTTCAACGCCTCAAAAGCCATACCGCCAGAAATCGCTGCATCTCCGACCAAAGCAACTACTCGCTCGTCTCGTCCATCAATATCACGACTCAGCGCTAGACCCATAGCAATCGACAAAGCGTCGGATGCGTGACCGCTGTCATGTACGTCATAAGGGCTCTCATCTTTGCGGATAAAACCAGATAGGCCGCCGAATAAGCGCAGGCTGTCGAACTCTGTCTGCCTACCAGTCAGTAACTTGTGTGCATATGCCTGATGCCCAGTATCAAAAACAAGCTTGTCAACCGGAGCGTTGTAAACAGAGTGCATTGCGATAATGATATCGGTAGCGCCGAGGCTTGATGCCAGGTGCCCACCATTCATGGCTGTAACCTGTATCAGCTTCAGCCTGATTTCTGCTGCAATAATCTGCAGTTCTTCATCACTTAAGCTCTTTAGGTCAGCAGGACTTTCGATTTGCTGCAAGAGAGAAAAATACATATGATCGGCTTATGCTTCCGTTTCTGGGTTGTCAGCTAGACTCTCCCCTGCTTCTTCTGCACTCGCACCGCCCTCTGCCTCTTGCTGGCTCTCTACACTCTCATAGAGACTGTCCAAGGCAGCAGTCTCATCGTTAACAGCAGCCGCCTCATCATCAACAGCTGCTATCTCTTCATCAGTGAAGTCAGTATTATCTATCATCTCGGCAGCCATTCCACCAAGCCGAATCGCTTCTTCGTAAAGATCTAAGCTCTTCTCCAGAGGAACGTCCTTGGTACGAATCTGCAATAAAATATCGTCTAAGCGTTCACGGATACGACCATAACTAGAAGTATCATCACTCATCTAGGCTTCCTCACCTTCGGCAATATTGCTCGCGATATCACTCGCAGGATAGTTCTTCAACAGATCCTCCTCTTCCTTCAGACGCGAAGCTACCTTACCTAAAACACCATTGATAAAAGCCGGCGACTTGTCCTGGGCTCCATACTGCTTGGCTAAATCCACGGCTTCATCAATTGAGACACCGATCGGCACCTCGTCAACATAGAGCATCTCAAAAATCGCCAGCCGAAGAATCGCTTTATCTGCTAAAGGCATGCGTGAAAGGCGCCAATCGATAGAGGTGTCGCTGATCAGACTATCGATATTATCCAAATGCTCACACGTACCAGTAAACAGCATACGGGTAAATTCACAGGGTAAACCAATGTCTTCGCAGTAATAACCGCCATCAAATAGTGTTGTAGCAGGTAGATCATTGACGTCTATCGAGAAAAGTAGCTGAAATGCCATCCGACGAGAGTCGGATCGCTGTCGATATGAGCTTGCCTCAGCCATAAAAACCTGTTGTCTGAATATCACTCCGGAAATACTATGCCGTCCACAAAGACATCAACAGCCGAAGTTGTCACCCCGATCTGCCCCCCAAGTGTGTCAGCTACAGCATAGCGCACCTGCTCTGCAACTTCTTGCAAGCGGTAGCCGAAGTGAACACAGATGTGTACAGAAACCATGATTTTGCCGTCTTCAGCAGTAAGTACCACTGCCTGAGTCGCATTATTACGTTTGCTGCTACCAAATAGACCTTCAATCGGCTTCGGCGAACCAACCCTCGCAACACCATCGACCTGAAGAACAGCCTGCATCAGAATCGTCTCAACTACTCCCGGCGCTATTGTCAGCCCGTCTGTAGAAAACTGTTCAACCATGTTCCTTCTCCTTACTCCAATCCATGCAGACTGATGTAATCAGTACAGACATCGCCTGCAATGAAATCATTCTGACTTAAAACCCAGCGATGAAAAGGAATCGTTGTCTGAATGCCATCAACTTTGAACTCAGCCAAGGCTCTTTTGCCACGAGCAATAGCCTCATCCCGGTCAACTCCCCAGACGATCAGCTTCGCAATCAGAGAATCATAGGTCGGCGGAACGGCATAACCCTGATAAATATGTGTATCCACGCGAACCCCTGGCCCTCCAGGTAAGCGCAAAGCAGTAATGGTGCCAGGACTGGGGATAAAACCTCGTTCGCTGTCTTCAGCATTGATCCTGAACTCGATAGCGTGACCATGCGGTGGTAAGCCGGCGCGATCCAGGCAGCCAATCGGCAAACCTGCAGCTATTCGCACCTGCTCTTTAATCAAATCGGTCGAAGTAACGAGCTCGGTTACCGGATGCTCCACCTGAATTCGGGTGTTCATCTCCATAAAATAGAACTCGCCGCTTTGGCTGAGTAGAAACTCTACGGTCCCTGCGCTGACATAGCCAACCTCGCGTACCGCAGCCAGTGCTGCCTCACCCATCTGTTGGCGCAGCTCAGGAGTAATCGCAGGGGAAGGTGATTCTTCAAGCAGTTTTTGGTGGCGACGTTGAATCGAGCAGTCGCGCTCTCCCAGGTGAATCGCATTACCATGGGTGTCTGCGAGTACCTGTATCTCTATATGGCGGGGGCGGACAATGAACTTCTCCAGATATACTTCATCGTTTCCGAAAGCAGCCATAGCCTCGGCTTTGGCAGCTGCAAAGGCATCGAGCATCTTAGATTGGTCTTCGACCTCGCGCATTCCACGTCCTCCACCTCCGGCAGAGGCTTTAATGACCACTGGATATCCGACTGATTCGGCAACAGCCAGAGCTTCTTCGGCACTTTGCAGTGGGCCGTCTGAGCCTGGCACGGTAGGCACACTGATGCGCTTCATGGTTTCGCGAGCGACATTCTTGTCACCCATACGCTCTATTGCCTCGGCGCCTGGACCGATGAAAACCAATCCATTGGCTTCTGCCATCCGGACCAGTGTTGCGTTTTCGGCTAAGAATCCATAACCGGGGTGAATAGCCTGGGCACCACGGGTAATGGCGGCACTGACAATTGCCGGAATGCTCAGGTATGATTGCATGGCGGGCGCTGGTCCTATGCAGATGCTCTCGTCAGCAAGCTGTACAGCCAGCGTATCTCTATCCGCTTCGGAGTAAGCCACCACAGCGCAAACGCCCAGCTCTTGCAAGGCTCTTACGATTCTTACTGCAATCTCTCCGCGGTTTGCGACTAAGACTTTCTCAAACATACTTCCACCTAACTTGCAGCTCTGCTACAGCCCAACCATACTGCTGTCTACTGCAGTATTCAAATGAGCTTTAATACAGCATGCCTGTCTAACCGGCTCTAACTATTTCTGGTAGCTCAAAGAGCTGTCCAGCCGATCTATAAGCTTTCTTCTACGGTGTGACCGTTGGTGCCTCGCCTGCTGTATCAGCAATACTCAGCGGCTCAAGGTAGCAGAGAAGCGTTCCGAACTCGACTAGCTGTGCGTTTGTGATGCAGATCTCACGCACGATACTCATCTGCTCAGCCTTCACTTCGTTCATCAGCTTCATTGCTTCGATTATGCAAAGAGACTGACCAGCTACTACTTCATCTCCAACCTCGACAAATGGCGGGGCATCTGGAGCCGGTGCGGCATAGAAGGTTCCGACCATTGGAGAGCGAACCGCAATCCAATGATCTGGTCTGTCACCTTGCGCGACAGCTGCAACCGGCACTGCAGCAACAGGGGTCGCTTCGACAGTCGCGCTTTCGGCTGCAACCTCGCTTACGACTGCAGCTGCGCTGGCTAGAGCAACCTGCCCCTTGGCGCGAACAGTCACTTTGACGCCAGCCTCTTCTACTGTCACTTCACCGATTCCGGTTTCTTCAACAGCCTTGATCAGTTCTTTGATCTGGTTGATATCCACGGTTTGGTCCTCCTTAATACCGTTTACCTCTTCTTCCAGCAAGAACTCGGTCTTCTGGTCTGTACGATGTTTGGACAAATACACGCGCGCTTCATTGGGAAAAAGCGCCCACATTAATACGTCTTCCTCGCTGTGCGCCAGATCGCCAGCTTCAGCAGCAACCTCGTCAAATGTTGTCTTTATCAGGGTGGATGGTGCAACGTCTGGCTCTAGCATCTGCTGGTTACCGAGAACCTTTTGCACTACATCAGCGCTAAGTGGGCCTGGGGCCTTGCCATAGTATCCAGCAACATAATCTGTCATCTCAGAAGGAATCACGCTCCAGCGATTACCGGATAATACATTTAAAACCGCTTGGGTACCGACGATCTGTGACATCGGAGTCACCAGCGGTGGAAAGCCGACCTCTGCGCGAACTTTCGGGATCTCCTTCATCACATCGTCGATGCGATCAAGAGCATTTTGCTGCTCAAGCTGGCTGACCAGATTGCTCATCATACCGCCTGGTACCTGATGGCTATAGACCTGCATGTGCAAAAGCGAACTGACTCCACGCTTGTAGTTCTTGCGCTCACGCACCTCATCCCAGTACTCTGCGATCTCAAACAGCAGATCAAGGTCGAGGCCGGGGTCATAGACACTTTCTTTCAGCGCTGCTGCAACCATCTCGACAGCTGGCTGAGATGAACCGAATGCCAGTGGAGCAGATGCTGTGTCAACGATCTCTGCTCCGGCTTCAGCTGCTTTGATGTAGTTAGCTGGAGCCATGCCGCCAACATAGTGGCAGTGAACATGCACTGGCAGGCCAATCTCTTCTTTGAATGCCTTTACCAGCCGTTCGGTACGATACGGAGTAAGCATGCCTGCCATATCTTTGATCGCAATCGAGTGTGCACCTAAGCCTTTCAGCAGATGGGCATATTCGATATAGCTGTCAAGGGTATGAACCGGGCTGACGGTGTAGCAGATCGCACCTTCAAAGAAAGCCCCCGCCGCCAGGATTGCTTCGGCTGAGTCTTTGATATTGCGGATGTCGTTTAATGCGTCGAAAACACGAAAGATATCAATGCCGTTACGGTGTGCTGCATGAACGAAGCGATGAACTATCTCTGTTGAGTAGTGTTTATATCCAACTAGATTCTGCCCGCGCAGCAGCATTGCCAGGGGGGTATTTGGCATATGTTTCTTGATTGCACGCAGGCGCTCCCAGGGGTTCTCATCCAGAAAACGTAGTGGAGCATCGAAGGTTGCACCACCCCAGGCTTCGATTGCCCAATAGCCGACCTTGTCCATCTTCGGAAGAATCGGCAGCATGTCACCAATCTGCATTCTGGTTGCCCAGAGTGACTGTTGGCCATCACGGATGGTCGTGTCCATAATCTTGAGGTTTTGCATCGCACCTCCTTTAAAAGGTTTCCCATACTGTAGGCTGATACTACGCTCTATGGCGTTTATCAGGCCTTTGACTCCAAACAATTACCACGAAGTGTAAGTGCATTTATCGCCCGCATATAGCGGGCGACAAGAATGTAACTTGAGATTGTACATCAATCTGAACTGTGAAGATAGCTGTTTTTTTCAAGAATCGACCTCGCCCGTTAATTGCAGTTAAATGCCATCCGCAGTGCAAAACCCACCTTGTTCTATATTCCCAAGATGATTTGCGCCAGTGTGAAATAAACTACCAGGCAGAGAGCATCGATGATGTTTGTCAGAAGGGGAGCAGCCATGACTGCTGGGTCAATCTTGACTGCCTTGGCAATGAAGGTCAGCAAGCCTCCGATCAGGTTAGACATGATAATCGTCGCCATCATCGCCAAACAGACTGTTACTGCCAGCATATGTCCTTCGCCAAAGAATAGTACTGATATATATGTAGTGATAACCAGGAAGGCTCCGCATATCAGAGAGACTACCATCTCTTTGCCAAGAACTCTAAATGTATCTGCCAGCTCAATCTCGCCTAATGCCATACCACGGATGATCATGGTAGAGCTCTGGGTGCCAGCATTACCTCCCGTGTTCATCAGTACCGGTACAAAGGCAACCAACGCTGGTAATACTGCCAAGCTGTCTTCATATAGCTCTACCAGCAATGCTGTAAAAGAAGCGAAAATCATCAGCAGGAAGAGCCAGGGTATTCTGTGCTTGGCAAGCTCAAAGACACCTGAGCCTAAGTATGGCATCTCGGAGTGCGAGATCGCTGCCATTTTCTCGAAGTCTTCAGTCGCCTCGTCGTCCTGCACGGCAATAGCGTCATCGAAGGTAAAGACACCGACCAGCCGCCTGTCATCGTCTACAACCGGAATCGAGAGAAAGCCATACTTTCTGATGTCGCTCATAATGTCTTCCTGGTCATCCAGTTCGTGAGCGCTGACAACATTTGGCTCCATGATGTCAGCGACCAGGCTTGACTGGTCTGCCAGGAGCAGAGTTCTTACAGAAACAATGCCAATCAGTCTCTGCCCGCTATTCACAACATAGCAGGTATATATGTTTTCCAGGTTGCTACCGATTTGCTGAAGATATGTAAATGCGTCATCTACAGTCATGTTGCTATACAACTCAACATACTCCTCTGACATTACACTTCCAGCAGAATGCTCTGGATATTCGATGGTTTCTACTAGTTCACAAGTCATTATCTTTACCTTATCGATTCACTCGAGATTCACTTATCGTCTATTTATCACTAATACCGCGCTAGACATGCAAGATTATCTTGGCTAGGCTAAAGAAAACTATCAGGGTCATCGCATCGACAATCGTGGTCAGAATCGGAACCGCCATCACAGCCGGATCCATTTTTAATGCATTCGCTCCAAGAGGTAACAACGCGCCGATTGTCTTGGCAAAAAAGATTGCCGAGAAGAGTGCGGTTGAAACAACAAGACCCATATTCGGTTCGTAACGAAAAATCAACATACGGATAAAGTTTGCAATAGCCAGCACAATGCCACAAAGCGCTGCCACCCTGACCTCCTTCCAAAGCACAGGAAAAAAGTCTGTCTGCTTTATCTCTTCAAGTGCCATACCACGAATAACCAGGGTTGAACTCTGGCTGCCAGCGTCTCCGCTAGTGTCCATCAGCATTGGTAAGAAGGTTACAAGAATCGGTAAAATAGCCACGATATCTTCGAACTTAGCAACGATTGCACCGGTAAGAAAAACTGAGAAGTTCAAAAAGATCAACCAGGGTAATCGGTTCTTAGACATCACCCAGGCGCTGGTCTTCAGGTATTCGTCTTCAGAAGGCGACATACCTGCCATCTTCTCAAAGTCTTCTGTTGCTTCTTCTTCTTGCACAACAAGGATGTCATCGAAGGTAACAATGCCAACCAGACGTCCTTCGTTATCAACTACAGGCAGTGCCATCAGGCTATATTCGCGGAACCTGTTAAGCAACTCCTCTCTATCGTCATGGGTTCGAGCGAAGAAGTAATCTGTTTCCATGACATCACCGATCAGTTGCTCTTTTGCAGAGAGAATCAGGGTTCGTGCAGATACAACCCCGATTAACATCCGCTGGCTATCGGTCACATAGCAGGTGTAGACGGTTTCTTTGTCCATGCCGGTTTCTCTGATATGAGCAAACGCATCGGCAACTGTTGTGCCACTCTGTAGGTCAACGAACTCAATTGTCATCATGCTGCCAGCACTGTCGTCTGGATACTGCAGAAAGTGGTTAATCAGGTCACGGGTATCACTTGTAACATTTGCCAGCACTCGTTTGACAACATTGGCTGGCATCTCTTCGATGAAATCAACAGCATCATCTAAAAAGAGTTCGTCAACGATGTATCTGATCTCCCTATCAGTAATAGCTTCGATGATATTTTGCTGCACATCGTGGTCAAGCTCGGCAAAAACCTCTGCTGCCTCAGTTTTCGGTAGCATTCGAAAAACCACGACAACATCGGCTTTATCCAATTGCTCCAGCTGCTCAGCGATGTCGACAACATTCATGCTGTCGAGCCTCTGGCGCAAAGCTGCTCGATTTGATCTTAGTAGTTGAATCAGTTCGTTTTCCATTGTCTAACTCTCTTCTAGTTTTTTTGTGAGAGACCAGACACAGAACCCAGGACATAGCAATCATCTCGTTTGCGAATCGATTTCGCAAACATACTTTCAAACAAAAGGCTCACTAACGCAAACCTGATATGTCAAGTAGAGCTACAGGTTGAAGCTTACAGATGAACGGACGCTACGCCCGCTACAGGTACTTCGACTGTAGGGGTCTATGCCGCCGCTGGAGCCAGCGTCCATTCTCTCACCTCCAAAAAATCGTCTCAGACTCGCTGATGTGATGACCGCAAAATAACCGGCTAATGAAAGCCGTGCGAGAATATAGCACTAAAGGCCTGCTGGGCGCAATGCTTAAAATCCAATATGGCACTGTGAAACAGGGTAAAAGCAGCCAAATCGTCTGTTTTTGCGCATGCCTGCCAATGGTTTCACAGTCTTGGTGCCAACGATGCACAAGCCTTACACACATGTGGATAAAATCTCACACGCGCTGAAGTCTGCTCTTATGCACATGATGGTTTTATGCCAGGTTCAGCCTCTTGCTCATGAAGTGATGGGCCAGGATGTACAAGGCGACAGAGACAATCACGCTCATCAGGCTGCTAACGACAGTCGTGTAGACGAAGACGTCATCGAGTGCTGCAGAGAATGCGGCATTTGAAGATATTCGGTTCAGCTGATCCATTAGCTGAGCCAGGGTATTTGAGGTGAAGGTGGACATTATGCGGCTGACGAACTGGGTGCAGATGACAATTAGGAGTCCAGCTAGCATGGTGCCTCCGAAGCGGCTTTTGACCATGCTTGGCCCGATAGCGATTGCCGCATAGGAAATCATGATGCTGGTAGTTATCGATGAAAGCGAAAGTATCATGAAGCAGACGATCCAGAGTACTGGATGCATCCCTTGATATACGATACTTTTCCAGAGGTCGGCGAGTTCGTAGAAGAAACCTATTCCAGCCACGGATGCAATCTGCATAAAAGCACATCCGAGCAGTACATTGAAACTGGTTATTGTCCAGAATAGCGCGACCAACACTTTGCAGATCAGGTGCTGGTTCGCGGTCACAGGTAGTGAGAACCAAAGATAGCCTTCGCTGCCGAACATGCGATAGAAGCGGGTGACGAAGATGATCATAGTGACTACTGTTACACCCATGGACAGAATCACAAAAATTATGCTGGCCAGTGAATACAGGATCGATGAGATCACTTGACCTTGGGTCGTTATCATGCCACTGGTGCTGTTTTGACTTGATGCTCCGGTCACTGCACTGAAGATTGAGACCACAATCAACGCTGCATATGCTATGAGAAATATCCGAGCTGTTGCCTTTAGTTCGTACTTGATCAGTTTTAGCATCTGAATACCTCCCGGAATACCTCATCAACACTTTTGTTGGTCTGGTAGCGAATCTCATCAACACTTGAAACGCGCTCAATCATGCCGTTCATCAAAAAAATCACATCGTCGAGTACGCGCTCGATGTCGTAGATCAGGTGGGTGCTGATGATTACTGTGCCTTGTTCGTTATAATTTCTGATAATGGTTTCGAGAATGTAGTCTCGTGATGCGGGATCAACACCGCCGATAGGTTCATCCAGCAGATAAAGCAGGGCTTGGCGACTCATCACCAATGCCAGTTGCACTTTTTCTTGCGTACCTTTTGACAGTGAGCGAAAGCTTTGCTTAAGGTCGACCCCAAGAGCAGTCAGCATGTCGGTAGCTTTGCTGCGGTCAAAGTCCGTGTAGAAATCGGCAAACAGAGCCACACAGTCGCGCACCTTCATCCAACTGTCAAAGTAGAGCTTATCAGGTAGATAGCTGACCAGCGTCTTGGTCTTTGGGCCTGGAGCTATACCATTGATCCAGATCTGCCCGTCTGATGGAGTCAGTAAGCCGCTGACCAGCTTGATCAGAGTGGTCTTACCGCTACCGTTAGGGCCAAGCAGGCCGATGATGCGTCCAGGTGGCACGATGATGTTCACGTTATACAAAGCTGTGATGTTGCCAAAGGTCTTGGTCAGGTTCTGCGTCTGCAGAAGCGGATAGGCTGGGTTTACTTGATTCATCTATACCTCCGTCGGTTCTTCCGTACGGTCACTATCGGCGAAGTCGGTCTCCGTGGTTGCGTCAAGGTCGCTATCAAAGACGGCATCCCCATTTGCCTTTGTCCAAAACTGCTCGATTGCAGCGTTGCGATCAAAACCGAGACTCAGCATGCCCGAGAAGTAATTCTCCACATAATTATTAACTATTCCGTCTCTGAGTTGCATTATCAACCATTGATCAGTGGTAACCACCCGCCCACTTGACCGCATCGTGTGCAGCAGCCCCATATTCTCAAGCTCTGCTAAGGCTTTTTGCATCGTATTAGGGTTTACTCCAGCTTCAAGAGCCAGCACCCTGACACTTGGAATGCTTGAGCCCATAGGGTAGAAGCCAGATAAGATCATTCTCTGGATAAGTTCAACGATTTGCACATAGATCGGGCGGTCCGTTGTAAAAAGCCAGTTCAATGCACACCTCCTCAGGTTAATCGCCAGGTAAACATCAGCTGTGTACTCTTTGTGCTGCACAACTGTATTACTTCATTAGTACGGTAATGCATTCTTAGCTACCTGTCAAGCGGGTTTTGTCAGCAGCCGCTACATATGCTTAAGCAATATCTGGTAATTCTTGGCATTTCTTGTGTTTCTGGTAGCAAAAGCCTGCTTAACTCATATAGTATTTACGACATTACAATTTGTGAACAACTTTCGATACATCCACATGACGGGGACTTACAAGGAGGAATGGTGAAAACAAAGTTTAAAAAATTATTAGCAGTAGGCTTGGTATTGATGCTGAGTGCGGCATTCTTTGTCGGATTACCTGCTCAGGCTTTCGCAGCAGGGCCAAACGATGCTGGCACATGCCAAATATGGGATAGTGGATGGAACTTGCGTGACACATACTCCTTTAATGAAGCCTTGGGCGAATTGGTAACTGGTGATACGCTTGTGCTTCTCGAGGATATCACTGTCAACGGTAATGTCGTCTATCCTAACTTTGATGACCTGTATATCGACCTAAACGGAAACAACCTGACAATTAACAACGGCACTGGGGAAGCGCTGAGAATCAAAGGCTATGACCTTTCTGTCTACAATGATAATGAGGGTGTTAGCAACCTAACCATTACCGGAAGTGTTTTTGCTGAGAAGTCGGGGCTCTGGGCTTATGGCGACCGCTTGATAGTTACTGTAAATGGTAGCTTTACAGCAAACGGTGATGACGATTATGGCTATGCAATAATTGCTGACTATGGTGCTACAGTTAACGTAAACGGCAGTATTTTTGCGCCTAATCTAAATCCAAGTAAATCCAGTGCTGGAGCAGTTTATTGCCGTCAAGCCTCGCTGACGATTACTGGCAACGTTGATACGTCTGGTAACGGTGCTTTTTGTTATGGTGGTGGCAACAGTGGGGAAAGCACACTTGTCATTCAGGGATTCATAAACGCTGGTGGTGGCGGTTTGTATACCGACGGTTACAACAATACCGCAACAGTCAATCAGGGTATTACCGCTCTCGGATTTGGCATCATGGCAAAGTATGGCGCTGAGGTTACTGTTACCGGTAACGTTAATGCTACGACTGAAAATACTATCTTCTGGGGTGATATTGCTGCTATTTGTGTTATAGGTGGGGCTGATGTAACTGTTTTGGGTAATGTCACAGCATACTATGATGGCATTTGGGCTTGGGACGAATCAAACGTTTATATCTCAGGTAACGTAACCGCTGGCTACGCAGGCAGCACAGGTGAAGACTGGGGTGTTTATAGCGGTTGGAGCAGCGTTGTTGTTATCGATGGTCTACTGACAATGCTAAGTCCTGATGGAGTGTTCATTATGGCAGGAGCTGAAGATAAGCTTCCTGCTGACTTCGATGCAACCACACTGAAGGCTGGCTACTGGCAATACTCTGGTGAAGATGAGGATCAAAACCCTGATGCTCCGCCAAGTTATGTTTACCTGAGATATCACTACACTCTGACTGTTAACGCCGGAGCTGGTGGGTCGGTCTCTGGCACCCCCAGTGGATACTACCCGGCAGGTGATGCTATCAGCGTAAGCGCAACGGCGAACTCCGGCTACACCTTCACTGGCTGGACGGTAACAGGTATTGCCATACCTGGCGGCAACTCTGCTAACCCCGCAGCGTTTGCTATGCCAGGAAACAATGTTGTACTGACAGCCAACTTCGTTCCCGGCAAAGGCACACCAGCAACCGGTGACGGAACTGGTTTGATAGCTCTTGGTGCATTGATGCTGGTTTCCATCGTTGGTGCAACACTCCTTGTTACCAGGAAGCGCCAGCTGCTTGAGCAGGTTTAACTGCTAAACAACTAGACACGCGGACACCCGAACCGCGCTAGAAACTAAACTTCTAAGGACGGCTCAGGACAAAAGAGCCGTCCTTTTGCTACCATCTCGGCATATGATTTCTATAGGCAAATCTCATCGAAACATGGAGGTACAATGTTTTGCCCAAATTGCGGAAGTAGAGTTGGTGTTCACGATAGGTTTTGCACCGAATGTGGAGAAGA
>WQXZ01000027.1 GCA_009781525.1 Coriobacteriia bacterium
CAACCAGACTGTTATCAATGACTTCGGCGATATCAGGCAGATCGGTGCAGATCACTGTTTTGATCTCTGCCGAGTTAACCCGATAGGCAACGTCATGCTCCTTTAGCATAAATGTTGCAGGTACTAACACTGCACCAAGCTTATTCAGCGCTAATGCAACAAACCAGAACTGGTAGTGGCGACGAAGAATGACCATAACCAGGTCACCTTGCTCTACCCCTGCACGTGCTAGGAAGTTCGCGGTTTTATCACTCCAGTATTTAAGGTCGGCAAAACTGAATACATGCTCCTCTTGCTCGGGATTGCACCAGACCATAGCTGTTCGATCAGGCTCTGCCAAGGCAATGTCATCAACTACATCATATGCAAAGTTGTAAGTGCTTGGCCAATGTAGGCTGTATTCGGTTAATAAGCCATTTTGATCGAAGGTTTCATTGCTATATCGTTTATAAATCTCACGCATTTTAAAGTCTCCATATCGGTATTAGGGTTACCTCCTGTTGCATCACCTTTAGTCTCGCGGCGCTTCTAGTGTCTGACACAAAAAGCGCCTAAGGAATGTTGATGCTATCCGATGGATCCTCATCTTGGGGCTTGATAACTATAGCCAGGAAGATGCATGGTTCGCCACCGATTGCAATCATCCCATGGCCTCTGCTGGAGTCATAGTATAAGGTGTCACCTGCTGACAGCTCCTCGATATGATCCTCGTAGGCGAATCTCATACGTCCAGAGATTATAAAGTCGATCTCTTGTCCACGGTGATACGAAAGGTGAATCGGTTGATTTTGTTCTTCTTCCAGGTAGGGAGCTGTTACGATAAAAGGTTCCGTGAGCTTATCCTTAAAAAATGGAGCCTGATGCAAGTACTCAAAACCGTGACGGCGCATTATTGATAGCCCCTCGCCCTGGCGGGTTAGCTCATAGCCGGTCAGTTTCGGAGCCTCACCTGTCAGAATCTCTATGACATCGACGCCGAAAGCCTGTGCGCACTTGTACAGGAAGGTGAAGTCGAAATCAGCCTCGCCTGATTCCTGCGCTATGTACTCGTCAACACTACGCCCCGTGAGCTCTGCCATCTGCTCGACGGTCAACTCAAGGTCGTCACGGAGTGATCTTATACGATTTGCGACTTCTTGCCTGTCAGGTTGCATGTCTCCTCCATCCCTGATTGATGAATGCTGAAACAATACTCTATGTATACAAATTGAGCAAGAGCAAATAGCACATGCTGCAAGAGGTTCTCTGGAAGGGTGCTCGTCACCTTTGCAGCGTGCCTTTCTGGCTGAGATGCAGCCAGACTGGACGAACCGGAGCAAATGGCTATACTGTTCGCAATGCAGTGGAACGGAGAGCTGCGCGCTTTCGCAAGCGTGAGGAAAGTCCGGACTTCGCAGGGCAAGATGCCAGCTAACGGCTGGGCAGGGTGACCTGACGGAAAGTGCCACAGAAAAGAAAACTCTTCTGCAACCTCTAGCTTTGGGCAACCAACTGGACACTGTTACTGACAAGCAGAAGAAAAGCTGAAACGGTGCGGTAAGAGCGCACCAGCGTCACGGTAACGTGGCGGCTTGGCAAACCCCATCTGAAGCAAGGGCAAATAGGAGCGCGCCTAAGGTTGGCCCGACTAGCGCTCGGGTAGCCCGCTAGAGGGCAGCGGTGACGCTGCTCCCAGATAAATGGTTCTCCATGACAGAATCCGGCTTATAGTTCCACTGCAGCTTTTTCAAGCGGAGCAAAGGTGTCTACGCAGTATGTGCGCGGTGGCGTACGAGGCGTGGGAGCCGGATGCAAGCTGTGCGCGGTGGCGTACGGGGCGTGGGAGCCGGGTGCAACGCAACCGGCTGCGCGACGCAATCCGCTTACCCTGCGACCATTGCCAATCGTTCTTCGTCGCGTTCTATTATCTGCTTGTTAATCAGGCCGAATTCCCGGCGCATGAATAGCGCGGCGATGATTACCGACAAACCGTCAGCGCATGGATATGCCCAGTACAAGCCATCAAGCCCAATGAACTGGGACGATATCTGCGGAAGTACGATCGGAAGAATGTAGAGTAGCGGCACCATAAACAGAATCTGGCGGGACATTGAAAGCACCAGTGACTTGAATGGCTGCCCGGATGACTGAAAGAAGTTCGCTGATACCGACTGCAATCCCATGACAGGAACCATGAACATCTGCACCTTGAGGGCGTGAGCAGTAAAAGCCAATAGCTCACCTTCTATGCCGAATATCATGACGATCTGCTCAGGAAACATTCGAACCAGTACCCAAATAGCAGTTCCGATTATGGTTATCCACCTAAAAGCGGTCCAGAACGTGGTTTTTACACGCTCGAAGTTCTTTGCTCCATAGTTAAAGCCAAAGATCGGCGACGCAGCTACTGCAACACCCATCACTGGGAAGAAAGTCACCTGGGAGGCTCGCCCGATCACACCGACAGCTGCGAATGCGCCGCTCAAGCCGATCGGTGACAGGCTGCCATAGTGCGCTATCAGGTTGTTGGTGTACAAGGCGATAATCGATCCGGCGATCGACATGATGAAAGAAGCAGATCCCAAGGTTATGATTCTTGTGAATATCTTAACGTCGATGCCGATTGCTTTCAGCCTCAGTTTGAAAGGCGACTTTTTGCTCAAAGTAAAGTAAAACATCACCATTACAAAGCTGGTTCCCTGCCCCAGCACGGTTGCCCAAGCAGACCCAGCCACGCCCCAATGAAACTGCAGTACAAACAACCAGTTAAAGAAAGTCGAGACAACGATACCCGACACCATAGTATAAAGCGCCCGATTAGGGTCCCCAGCCGTCCTAATGAAATTATTAAAGCCCATGCCGAAGAACTGCAGAATCATCCCGTAGGCAATAATACGCAGAAAAGTCTCGCATGACTCATAGATCGCATCATCAACACCAGAGATCCTAAGCAGTGTTCCCATAAAAATCAGGATAAATGCGGTACAGATAATGCCAACGATAACATACATGGTAAAACAGACCCCAAGAATCCGATCGGCTTCATCACGCTTACCTTCACCCAGCCGCAATGCTAGCAAAGCGTTTCCGCCCGCACCAAAAAGAGTGGCAATCGCCATTGAGAAAAACATTATCGGCATCGAAACTGTCGCTGTCGCTAAGCCGACCTCGCCAATTCCCTGACCCATGAAAATGCCGTCGATAATGTTGTACAAACCATTGGCCATCATGCCAATAATTGCCGGAATAGCAAACTCTAGCAGCAGTTTTCCGACTTTCTCGTTGCCAAGACGATCAACACGGTCGCTGCTTCTGCTATCGACCCTGCTATCGCCAGATTCTCCAACACTCTCAGCTTTGACAGGAGCGGTTGGCTGGCTATTCTGTTCTTGTTCTGGAATAGAATCGATTCCTTCTGAGTTTTTCTCCATTTGGCAAGTGTATCAGCATTCAGCGTCATCCAAGCAGAATCAGCACTCAATTACACATCTTTAGAAGATCATGTTCAACCTGCACGAACAGCTCCTGAAGCAGAAACAGCATGCACAGTATACTTTGAAGGTGCCGCGCTTCGCGCTGCATTCACGAAACGCGTTGTCCTCTCAGCGAATTATTAGCGACTTGCCGGTGAACTCTTCAGGTATCTTTAACCCCATCAGGTCAAGAAGTGTCGGAGCGATGTCTGACAATCGCCCATCAGCTTCCAGGTCAAGAGCGATGGTTTTATCCCCAATAATCGTCAAGGGAACCGGGGACATCGAGTGTGCTGTCCAGGTGTTGCCTTCCTCATCCACCATCTCTTCGGCGTTGCCGTGGTCGGCAGTCACGATGGCTACCCCACCGGCTTCGAGCACGGTGTCTATCACCTGCTGAAGACAGCGATCGACGGCTGTTATCGCCTGTTCAGCGGCGGACTGGATGCCGGTGTGACCGACCATGTCACCGTTGGCGTAGTTGACGATGAAAACGTCAGCTGCGTCGGTTTTAATAGCGTGGATAAGGGCTTCGGTAACCTCGTTGGCGCTCATCTCGGGTTGGAGGTCGTAGGTGGCGACCTTCGGGCTGGGTATCAGAATGCGCTGCTCACCTGGTTTGGCTTCTTCAATTCCGCCATTTAGGAAGAAGGTCACATGGGCGTATTTCTCGGTTTCTGCGATGTGAAGCTGGCGCAGGCCCAGCTGGCTTAGATAGTCGGCTAGCACGAAGTCGAGGGTTTCTTTGGCAAAGGCGACACGGGCGCCAAGGGCTTCGAATTCGATGTCGTACTCGGTCATGCAGACATATTTGACGCGCGGTATGCGTGGTCTGTCAAAGCCGTCGAAGTCTGGGTCGATCAGTGCGCGGGTCATCTGGCGGGCACGGTCGGGGCGGAAGTTGAAAAAGATTATCGCGTCGTCATCCTGAATGCCGGTTGTGCTGATGGCAACTGGCAACATGAATTCGTCAAGCACCTGATTGGCGTAGGACTCCTTGACCAGCTCAGATGCCTTGGCTTCTGGCTCCAGACGCACATCCTCGGCATCTGGAGTGACCATGGCTTTCCAAGCAGGCTCTACCCGCTCCCAGCGATTGTCGCGATCCATGCCGTAGTACCTGCCACCGATTGTGGCTATCTTGGCGTCAAGGCCAGGGTGTTCAGCTTCGAGATGCTGCAAAAACTGCTCGATTTGCTGAACGTAGTCGATGCCGCTGTCAGGTGTGACATCACGCCCGTCGAGCAAAGCGTGTAATGCTAATCTTTTCACGCCAGAAGCGGCTGCCATAGCGGCTAAAGCCTGTATATGTGTGTTCATACTGTGCACTCCCCCGTCGGAGAGTAGGCCGATAAGGTGCAAACACCTGTCTTGACTGGCGCAGTGCAGCATGGTCTCGACGAAAATCCCGTTTGTACACAGAGTACCGTCCTCAATGGCCAGGTCGATACGTGTCAGCTCCTGGTTGACTACTCGTCCCGCGCCGATATTCAGGTGTCCGACTTCTGAGTTTCCCATTTGGCCATCAGGTAATCCGACTGCACGGCCACTGGCTGATAAGGTGCGATATGGCCAGATACTGCCACTGAAAAGTTGATGCAGAAATGGAGCATCAGCTGATGTCACGGCGTTCGTATTACTTGGAGGTGCTATGCCAACGCCATCAAGAATCACCAGCAAAGCTGGAAGCCTTGTTGGCATAGCTTTGCTGGCTGCGTTGTCTGGCTTGGCTGGCACAGTGTTTCTGGCAGCATTGTCTGTTTTGTCTGCTTCGGCCATTTTGACCGCCTTTCGACCGCTACTTAAGATCTGGCTGCAGTATAGTTCGTTACGAGCTGCGAGAATTCAGTGGCGTCCAAGGAGGCTCCACCGACCAGACAGCCGTCGAGGTCTGGCATCATGGCGAACTCTGCAACGTTACCCGAGTTGACCGAGCCACCATAAAGCACCCGAGTGCTTTGAGCCAGCTCTTTATCAAGCACGAAGGACAGCTCGCCTCTGATAGCAGTAGCTATTTCTTGCGCTTGTTCAGGTGTTGCGCTTTGACCAGTACCGATTGACCAGATAGGCTCATAGGCAATCGCCAGGGTAGCCTCACTGGGTTGCAGACCCTGTGCAAGCGCGTCCTCTAAGGCAACACAGACCTGGCTGAGTACATAGGCTTGTGCATCGGACGCACCTGCCCTGCGATTCAGATAACTCTCGCCAACACAAAGAATCGGTACAATACCGGCTTGGATCAGTGCGACCAGCTTCGGTGCGATAGTCTGATCGGTCTCACCGAAGTTCTGACGTCTTTCGGAGTGACCCACGATGCAGTAGCTGACCCCGGCAGCTGCAAGCATCCGGGCATTGATAGCTCCAGTGAAAGCGCCATCTGGTGCGTGGTAGACGTCCTGGGCTCCCAAGAGTATTTCTGGTAGTGCTTCGACACCTGCTTCGCTTCCGTCACATTTGAGTGCTGATGCAACAGTAGTGATGCTCAAAAATGTTGGGCACAGCACCAGGTCAAGTTGCCCGACTATCGTAACATCAAGCTGCCCAAGCAGATCCTTTGCTAAAATATCAGCTTCGTCAGCGGTTTTATTCATCTTCCAGTTCGCAACAATCAATGGCTTGCGCTCTGCCATTTGATCCTCCTAGCTTTATTAGCCTCTAGTAGTTAGTATTCACTTGCTTCAAACTCCGGCGCTTGCGGTCGTCGCGGTCGTCGCGCTCGGCACTCGCGATCCGTCGCGCGCGGTACCCGCGGCACCTTCGTGCGTCACTCCAGTGCAGCAACACCCGGTAGCACCTTGCCCTCAAGCAACTCCAGTAAGGCTCCGCCACCTGTAGAGATAAAGGTAACCAGGTCGTCGTAGCCGAACTTGTTGATTGCAGCAATGGAGTCTCCGCCACCGATGATGGTCGTTGCTTTCTGGTTCATGGCAAAAGCCGTAGCTACCTTGCGGGTTCCCATGGCAAACTTGTCAATCTCAAAAACTCCCATCGGGCCATTCCAGAGCACTGTGCGTGCCTCACTTATATATTCACCATATGCTTCTGCAGTTGCAGGTCCGATATCGAGCCCCATCTGATCATCCGG
Source organism: Coriobacteriia bacterium (assembly GCA_009781525.1). GTDB lineage: Bacteria > Actinomycetota > Coriobacteriia > Coriobacteriales > UBA8131 > WQXZ01. Next base: position 6,538 of record WQXZ01000027.1, read on the forward strand.
TATGCTATCTATCGAGTAGATGCTCGTCTCAGCGTCCTCAGAGATCGCTGATGCTGTGACAATGTCAATCGGAAGCATGATCTTGATGTTCTTATCCAGAGCTTTCTGCATTGTCTCTTTTGCCCAATCGACCCAGTCTGGCTCGACCAGAGAGGTTCCGACTGAGTATCCGGAAGCAACTAAAAACGTGAAGCACATAGCGCCACCGATAACCATGCCATCGACTACATCCAGCAACGACTCGACGACGCCGATCTTGTCGGATACCTTTGAGCCTCCGAGCATCGCTACAAAGGGGCGCTCGGGGCGCGTAGTCATGCGATGGACAGTCTCGATCTCGCGATAGAGCAAAAAGCCTGCGTAGCTGGGCAGCAGTTCGGTAACCCCGACAATCGAAGCATGTGCACGGTGCGATGCAGCAAAGGCATCATTGACATAGACATCAGCCAAGGCAGCAAGTTCGCGCGAGAACTCTGCGTCGTTTTCTTGCTCGCGAGCATCGAAGCGCAGGTTCTCAAGCATCAGCACCTGTCCAGGCAGCAATGCTTCGCAGTCTGCTGTAGTCTGCATGCCCAGTACATCATGGGTCAGTGGCACAGGCATCTTCAGTATCTCACCCAGTGCCAGAGCCACCGGAGCCAGGGTGTATTCACGCTCGTAGCCCTCGCCTTTTGGCCTACCCTGATGCGCAGCTATAATCACTCGCGCCTCGTTGTCTAGCAGGTAGCGGATGGTTGGCAGAACAGCTCGGATCCTGGTGTCGTCGACTACCTTACCGTCTTCAACAGGCACGTTGAAGTCGACACGCAACAAAACCTTACTGCCATTCAAGTTTGCTTCATTGACCAGACGCATGATCTTCTCCCCCTTTTAAGCAGTCATCATGTGGCGAGCTAAGTCGACAACACGAACCGCATAAGCGCGCTCGTTGTCATACCATGCTACGACTTTGACCAGATTGCTTTTACCGCCCATGACCATGGTCAGGTTGGCGTCGAAGATGCATGAGTGCAGGTTGCCGATGACGTCGACTGAGACAATCGGGTCGGTGCAGTATTCTATAATACCCATGAGCTCACCCTCGGCAGCTGCCAGCATGGCTGCATTGATTTCGTCTATGGTTACCTCACGCTCAAGCTCGACGGTCAGGTCGACCATTGAGGCATCCGGGGTCGGTACGCGGGTTGCAAATCCGTCAAGTTTGCCCTCAAGCTCGGGAAGCACTAAGGCGACCGATGTAGCGGCACCAGTGGTTGTCGGAATGATTGACAGCGCGCCAGCCCTTGCACGGCGCAGATCGCTATGGGTACCGTCAAGGATATTCTGGTCGTTGGTATAGGCATGAATGGTGTTCATGTATCCGCGCACGATGCCGAACTCGTCTTGGAGCACCTTGGCTAGCGGGGCTAGGCAGTTTGTCGTACAAGACGCATTTGAGACGATGTGGTGATTCTCAGGATCATAGTCCTTCTCGTTCACACCCATGACAAAAGTCGCGTCGACATTCTTACCCGGTGCAGTCAGGATGACTTTTTTCGCACCAGCTGTGATGTGTCCACCGGCTGACTCGGCATCGTTTAGCTTGCCGCTGGCTTCAATCACAATGTCTGCTCCCAGCTCGCTCCAGTTCAGCTGACTGACGTCACGAGAGTAGAGTCCCTTCACAAAGGCGCCGTCTAAAACCAAGCCGTCGTCTCTCTTCTCCACAGTCTGAAACAGCCTGCCGTGCACAGAGTCATACTTGAGAAGATGGGCAATGGCATCAACTTTAGTCAGGTCGTTGATACCTACGACTTCGAAATCCGGGTCTTTCATCATGGCGTATAGTGCCAATCTGCCTATGCGACCTAGTCCGCTGATTCCTGCTTTGATGGTCATCGAATACTCCTTTCGTTTGCCACCTTGTGGTGAGACCCCTACACTACTCACCTCTGCTTTGGTGAACACCTTGTATGCACCCGGGTGTCGGGTACCTTTGATCCTGCATGCACCCGGGTGTCGGGTACCTGCGAGACAGTTGCCAGCAGGCGGATTGCCTGTGGGTGATGCCTCGTAGGTGGGCTTTGACCTACCTGCGAGACGGTTGCCTGATCAGTCTTTTACCGCGTTCAGGCTTTCGCGGGCAATAGCCTCGATTCGTCTTACTCTATGATAGACCGCCGACTTCGAAAGCGGTGGATTAGCCAACTCTCCCAATTCTCTAAGCGACACTTCTGGATGGTTCAGGCGTAACTCTGCCAGCTGCCGGAGGGCGATCGGCAAAGTCTCAAGTCGGCGCGTCTCAGCCAGGTGGCGAATCGCCTTGATCTGCTCAAGCGAGGCATCGATCGACTTTGCCTGATTCGCCATCTCTGCATTCAGGCGGCGATTGACATCATTCCTGAGGGATTTGGTTACCAGCACATTCTCCATCGACAGGCGGCTGGCGTGCGCACCGACCAGTGCCAGAAAATCTGTGATCGGCTCGGCACCCTTCAAGTACAGCACCCAGGAATTGCGCCGGCTAAGCGACCGTGCAGGAATGCCTAACGAAACCATCAGAGCAACCAGGCCATTTGCCAGAGCCTGGGTCGGACAGCTGAGCTCGAAATGAAAATCGCCTTGCGGATTCGAGATAAAGCCACCAGCCAAAAAAGCGCCGCGTATATAAGCGACAGCATTCTCGGGACGCGCCACGATTCGCGGATCGATACCCAGCTCATGGCCTTCTTTATCAATGATACCCATATCGATCAGCGCCTGCTCCAGCCCGATCTGAGCCGGAACGATAATCTGGTAACTGAAAGTTTTATGTAGTTGACTTTTTCGAGTACCGATTTCGGTCTTCAGCTGATAGATCGCATGCAAAAAACGCACCATCGTACGCGCCACTACTGCTGTCTCGGTAGAAAGCTCAAGACGATATGAGCCTGAAATACGACCTTGAATGTGAATCAGTGCTGCTAGCTCTGCCTTGCAGGCTGCCAGGCTCTCGGGAATCAGACGACTCAGTTCGTCTTTCACTTCGGCTGTAAACGACATTACAGTCACGCCTCTGCTACCTCACACATAACATCAATGAACAACCTGCCTAGCGCTTCAACGCTATGCCAGGTTGGTCTGATCGGATCAACTAACGAGCGGACGATTAGCCTCACACCAAGGTCTGCAAAACGCTCGGTGTCGTCATCTTCGACCGGCACTCGTTTGATATAGCTTAACTCATCCGGCAAAGGCTCAGGATCATGAACCACGACATAATCGAGCAATCCCCGCATCCCATGTCTGAGCAAAGCGTCCGCATGCTGATAGGCCGTCATACCGCGCGTCTCACCCTGCGTGTCAGCCAGCGAACAAACGAACACCTTCTGAGCCGAACTCTGCCTGATGGCATCGATCACCCCCGGAACCAACAGGTTCGGAATAATCGAGGTAAATAGCGATCCCGGCCCCAATACCACCAGATCTGCGTCAATGATCGCCTGCAAAGCCGGCTGGTAAGCTTCCGGATCGGCAGGCTCTAGACAAACTGAATGAATCGCATTCTCAGATCGCGTCAGATGAGCCTGTCCTGTGATCTCATTTCCATCAATGGTACGACCAACCAGCTCAATACTTTCTAATGTAGATGGATAAACCCTCCCTCGTGTTTGCAGAAGCTGCTCACATAACTCGATAGCTTTCGGTAATGAACCAGATGTCTCAAGCAGCGTAGAGAGAATCAGGTTTCCCAGTGGGTGGTGGTTAACATATGGCAGTCGCTGAGTGAATGCCTGCACCCAGACCGACTCTTGATCGGCAGCCATGCTGACCAAGCATTTGCGGATATCGCCTGGCGGCAATATACCTAGTTGCTCGCGTAGAAGCCCACTTGAGCCTCCGTCATCTGACATGGCAACAACAGCAGTGACCTGGGCATTCACACTCAGCAAGGTTCGGATGCTAACCGGTGCTCCGGTGCCGCCACCGATAACCACACAACGGTAGCCTTCCAGGTCTTCAGTGTCTATTGAGGCATTGCTCTGCTGCAGGTTAACGGAGTTCTTATCCATTTGCCCCTCTAATATTTGCCATGGCAATGTCGCGATGGAGGACTGAGATTTTATAGCCGTGCTCAATCAGATAATTCGCGGTTCGCTCGACTAATACCACGCTGCGGTGTTGTCCACCGGTACAGCCGATTGCCAGCAACAGATGCTGCTTACCTTCGGCCACATAGCCAGGCATGACCACATCAAGCAGATTGAACCAGTTTTCTAAGAAGCGCTGCGTTTGCCCGGACTCAAGCACGAAGGCGCGCACCAGATCATCGAGGCCGGTCAGCTCCTGCAGTTCGGGCTCGTAGTGCGGGTTTGGCAGAAAGCGTACGTCCATTACCAGGTCTGACTCCATGGGAATACCGTATTTGAATCCGAAAGAGTAGATTGTGACAGACAGCGCTGCCTGCTCAGAGGTTTGGCTGAAGATCTGGTGGATGCGGCGGCGCAGCTCACGGGTGTCGGTATTGGATGTGTCGATGATAAAGTCGGCGATCTCGCGCATACTTGCCAGCAGCCGACGCTCGGTATTGATAGCCGAGCTGATGGTGTTCGAGTCTGCACTCAGGGGATGCCTGCGACGTGTCGCCTTGTAACGAGCCAGCAAGACTTCAGAGGAGGTCTCTAGAAACAAAACAGTGACCTTGACACCGATCTCGCGGATGCGCTCCAGTTCGGTATTCAGCTCGCTGAAGAACTCCTGTGCCCTGATGTCGCATACCACAGCTAGTCGCCTACGATTTGAGCTGGTCAGGCCAGCCAAAGCAACCAAGTTCATCAGTAGCGACGGGGGAAGATTATCTATGCAGAAGAAGCCTATATCCTCAAGGGCTCGCATTGCTTCGGTGCGCCCTGCTCCGGACATACCGGTAATGACTACAAGGCTAGGCTCAGGTGTATGGCCACCAAGACCATCTGGTGAATCGAATAAGGCATCCTGATTATCTGCAGGCAAAGTGCTATCAGCTGTCTGATCTACCAAAACTGCTCCCACGTAAACGCATACCCTAGCCAAAGCTACCACGACAAAACCTATGTAGTCAGTTTAGCAAATCGCTCTTTGATCCGGTTGCGTTGCCAGGAGCTTGTTAGTCAGTTGGCATGTTGTAACGGTATGGCAATTCTGTTGGTTACAGCGACAAGCGCTCTCGCGGCGCTAGCCACGCTCTTCCAGTCGCTGCGTTAACCGTACTAGCCACGGTTTATCGCGCTCTCGCGGCGCTAGCCACGCTCTTCCAGTCGCTGCGCTAACCGCACCCGTCCCGTCGCCGCACTTGCCATGCCTGTCCCGCAGCGCGCCTTGATAAGCTAGCATAATAGCTTTTTCACAAAATTTCCACTTAGGCGACAGGTTTTTGCCGCTTTATTAGGTTTATCTCTACAACCTAACTAAAATCTGTTGCATATGCAACCAAATTGTTGCATATGCAACAGAGCAGCAAGCGAACCAGCGGATTCTTGTCTCCCAAGTGGAAATTTTGTGAAAAAGCTAGCTCACTAGCGTGCACGGAGGCTGAGGTCTGCAGATCTCTGTCGCTTGCCCACGCCTGGCAGCCGTCTGGGCAACCGCCTGACACCCAACTCCAGTCATCGCTCGGAGCTCCAAATACTACAGCAAAATGCCCCCGCTTATACAGACGAGGGCACTCTGATTATACGATGCTTCTTGAAGATGCTTCTAGAAGTAGGTGTACCTGATCTCATCGAATTCGTCATAGATCCACTGCATAAACTGCTTCTCGATGTCGCGGTTTGCTACCATGTTCTCAATACCGCCACGGTTGAAAGCATAGCTTCCGCCGGGGGCAATGCGAGAGATGTAGTCGCGGAAGGTTGCGCGAACCTCTTCTTCGGTCGTATCATCTTTGATGAAGCGGATATCATAACCCTGGCACATGACCAGCTTGCGTCCGAACTTCTCCTTAATACCAAAAACGTCATTCGAGGACTGTACCGGATCCCAGAAGCTGACGCCCATGCCAACCAGATCATCTAGGAATGGCTCAAAGTAGCCACAGTTATGATGACCGACTGGAATATCAGCCTCAACAAAAACATCATAGTAGCGCTTCCATGCAGGCGCAAAGATATCTCTGAACATCTCAAGAGATACAAATGGGTTGCGCTCATGAGCGATATCGTCACCGAAAGTACCGTAGTCTGGCCTGTAGTAGTAAACATACTTCTTCGCCATCTCTACTGTGTAGTCGCAGATCGCATTAAGCATGTCCTTGACTTCATCTGGCTCTTCGAAGCATGCCATCAAGCCATCAGTAAAGCCCATAACGCCAACCAGGTTCTGGAAAAACCCACCCAGGCCTGTTCCGCCAGCGAACGGCAGGTCAGGATTGTGATTATCACGTGCCTGCTGCGCGGCATCCTGCCAGGCAGAGTCGCTGATCTCGCTGGGATCGGGCAACTTGATGACGTCGCGCCACTTAGTGATATCAGTTAGCACAAAGTCATGCGTCTTGGGCATTGCAGCGCCGACAATACCACCAGAATCTCTGACCATCTCGACACCGAACATGCTCCTCATCACACCATCTTCGCTTGGCTCAGGCCGGAAGAACGGAGGTGAAGCCATCCCCCACCAAAGACTGTACGTGGAGAGATACTCAGCGTCCTCCCCCTTGATCAACCTCATAAAATTATCCCGTGTGCTTAGCATTCCCTACCTCCTTTTCGGATAGACCAATAACCGCTTACTGCATATTGTATATGCATTTCGGCTTAAATCTGTTAACTGGTGCAAGCAGTATAAAAATGGTGATTGATGGCGCAGGATATTATGCGTCGAAGTCGCCAGACTCGGTGATGGTTAGTCTCTCAGCGAACGATCCTTCAGCGCCCTGTCTATCTCCCGCTTACTGTCTCGGGCAATCATTGAAGATCGCTTGTCATGCGTCTTCTTACCCCGCGCTAACACTAGCTCAACCTTAACCAGATTGTTTACACTGAAATATATGGAGAAAGGCACGAGCGTTAAACCTGCCTGCGTCACCTTCTCGGACAGATAGCGGATCTGCTTTTTATGCAGCAGTAGTCGTCTGCGGCGGTCGGGGTCCTGGTTCGCCCGGTTGCCATGACTATACGGCTTGATGTGCAAGCCAAGCAGCCAAACCTCACCGGCTCGGATAATCGCGAAGGTGTCGGTCAGCTGCCCACCACCTTCGCGTAATGAGCGCACCTCCGTACCGGTCAGTTCGATGCCGGCTTCAAAGGTTTCAATCCGTTCGTAATCAAAGCTGGCACGGCGGTTTCTGGCAATCGTTTTCGGAGCCTTTGTCTTGCTACCTGCTTTGCTTGCCGCGCCTTTGCTGTTTTTGTTCTTGCTCATACTGCCATTTTAGCTTTACCAGCCAGGAGTCCAATCTACCTCGCTGTCAAGATCAAGGATAAAGCGAGTAATCATCTTCACTGCGCTATCCAGATCCTCTATCTTCAAGGTTTCATTAGGAGTATGCATGTAGCGAAGCGGAATAGAGATCAGGGCTGTCGTCTTACCACCGCGAGTCAGCTGCATGGCATTAGCATCAGTTCCTGTTCCGCGCGGAGCAGCATCTACCTGATAGGGCGCTTTCGCTGCTTCAGCTGCGTCGATCAGGCGCTCGAAGAATACCGGATTGATGTTTGGCCCGCGAGAGATAATCGGTCCCTTACCAGCAACAAGGTTGCCGTACCGGCTCTTCTCCACACCTGGATAATCAATTGCATGTCCTACCTCAACACAAAGACAGATATCAGGGTCAAGCAAGAAAGTGCTGGTTGTTGCTCCGCGTAGACCGATTTCTTCCTGGACTGTTCCAGCCACGATGACATCGCCCTTAGCCCCGCCTGCCTTTTTAACCTCTTCAAGCACCAGCGTTGCGATGAAGGCACCCATTTTGTCATCGAAGCCGCGGCTGACGGCAAATCCATCACCGAACTGCTCGAATCCGACTCCGAAGGTCATACAGTCACCGATGCGGATCATCTCTTTGGCTTTTTCACCAGAGAGACCGAAGTCGATAAAGAGCTTCTCTAGTGGAGTGACATTCTTGCGCTCGTCAGCCTCAATCAGATGGATCGGCTTACGACCAATCAAGCCCCGTAGCTTGGTTGGATCCTTTGCTCCACCAGTACCCTTGCCAGTGGCGTAGAGATTGACACGGATGCCCGGCAGAATAGCTGCGTCTACACCGCCAAGAGCATCGAAATAGACAAAGCCGTTGTCGTCGATATATTTGACAATCAAGCCGATTTCATCGATGTGTCCGGCAATCATCACGGAAGGTCCGTTTTCTGTGCCTTTTAGTGTTGCATGCACACTTCCCATTACTGATGTCTCAATGGTGTCTGCGGTTTTCTTCAGTCTCTTACGCAATAGTTCTGCTGCCGGCCATTCATAACCAGTGGGAGAAGGTGTTTCACAGAGTTCCTGCAAAAACTGGATGTCAGCTTTCTTCATGTTTGTCCTTTCTATAAAACCAAAGCTCGAAAGC
>WQXZ01000028.1 GCA_009781525.1 Coriobacteriia bacterium
GAATGAGGCAATCAAGAAAGAGCCTGAAAATATCATGAATATCGCTTGACAAAGAGATAGAGACACGTCCCTCTTGTCCCACAAGGGTGTTTTAGGCTGATTGAGGCTGTTTTCGCTAAGCGATGGCCCCGACGAAGGCGATTTTTTGCCACCAACTCCTTCCGTTTTGTCAACGACCTGGTTCCGCTATACTCAAGGCTCAAGGTGAAACTCGCGACATCACCCTGCACCCCGCGCCTCGCTGCCGCAAACCGCCCCACAGCGCTCGATGTCCCCACCCGAACGGAGCCGCCTATGCCACCAGCAAGCAACCACGACTCACAAGTCCCCCAGTGGGCAGACCTCCTCACCTCACAAGAGTACGAGCACTTTTTCAAATGCCTCAACCGATACTTCGCCAGCAAGAAACTGCACATCGAAATCCAAGAAGGATTGGTTCAAATCACCAACGACACCGACAACCTCTTCGGCGGTGGAGTCTTCGGTCTCTACAACCTCATGCAAAGCTGCAAGGCTAACAGACGAAGCAAATACCAGCAGCTCATCAACAGCCACTTCGACACAGTCATCAGCGCAAGAGAAGCTCAGGCAGCCTTTGAAAAGCTGGCGGAAAACTACGACGATGTCAGGCACTACCTCGCAATCCGCCTCTACGACAACGATTTTTTTCAGACACTCGAGATGGACAAAACCTCTAGCCGCATCCTCGCCGACACTCTCCGCGAGGTGCTGGTTTTCGACCTCCCAACGGTCATCCAGACAGTCAGCACCGAGCTCATCGCCAAGTGGAACACACCTGCCGACTCCCTCTACGAAACCGCAATCCAAAACATGCTCGCGAACTACGATTTCGAACTCGAGAGCCACGAAATCAACGGCGACACCCTCATCGCGGTCAGCGAAAACCACTTCTTCGTCGCAGCAATCCTCTACAACATCACCACCTACCCCGAACTGATCGGCACCTACGGATCGCTGCTGGCCTTCCCCACTCGCGACCTGGTTCTGGCTCACCCGATCAATAGCAAATCCTCCGTCTTCTTCTCGATCCGGCTGGCGCAGATCGCTGGCGATTTCTACGAAAACAATCCCGGTTCGCTGTCCAAACGCGTCTTCATGTACCGCGACGGCAAGCTAACTGACGTGCACCCATCGCTCATCTCAATAGATTCCGAGGACGCCCGCATGCTCTCCCCCGAACTAACAAATCTCTTCGAAGAGATCCCCGAAGAAACATAACTCCCAAACAAGTACCATTCTCATGTGGATAAACCCTCGCTTCTCAAGCTTGGTACCTTCAATGCACAATGAAAGCAAAGAAGCATCCTATCGTCACAGCAGAAACCACATAATAGCCTAGCAATTCTTCAAGTTCATGTATCCTCATACTCGAGCACCTATAGGAGGAGGATAAACCATGGCAAAAGAAAAGAAAGTTCGAAGCATCCGATACATCGAAGTTCGCGAACTAATAATCGCAGTGATTATGTTTGCAGTCACCATCACAGCAACCTATCTTCTGATGATGATTCTGCCAGGACCCGGAGGATCATAACCTCCAAGGTAGACTTCAAGTAATACAATAGTTGACGATACCGAAAACCTAAATGAAGCACCACTCGCGAGTGGGCATAAAAGGCGAGCCAAAAGGTAGGCGAGAGCCAATCAGAGACAGATTATTAATGGAGATGCAAATGAGACAGCCTAGCCCAGATATCGATTACGATTCATCGTCTGCCGATAGCATCGTTCGTTATGCAATGATCCTTGAAGGTTCCACACTTCGTAAAGAGCTAAACATACCAAACGATCAAAGACTTGACCGAAAGGGAAAAGGTGGGTTTGGTCAATCCGTTGAGTTCTATTATTTCGGATATGACCTAAACTCCAGGCAAGCTCCAGATTTTGAGAAAGTGGGAATTGAGCTAAAGGTTACACCACTAAAAATAATTGCTGGTGATAGGCTGGTGCCCAAAGAGCGCTTAGTCATAACTATGATTGATTATCATGCCATTATTAATGAGTGGTTTGAAACAAGCTCATTAATGAAGAAGCTTAGCAGTGTTCTTTTGATGCACTATCTCCACGATGATGAGGTCGATCCATTCGACTACGAATTCAAGTTAGTTCATCTTTGGGCGGTTCCAGGAGAAGACTACTTCACAATAAAAGCAGATTGGGAGCTAATCGCAAATAAGATACGATCAGGCTTAGCGCATGAGCTATCTGGTGGTGACACCAACTATCTTGAGGCAACAACTAAAGCCTCTGACAGCAGTGTCACACGCACGCAACCATTCTCAAGTATCCCTGCAAAACCGCGGGCATTTGCTTTAAAAGCATCTTATATGCGAACTGTTGTCGACAAAGGTATGAATGGGCATGCGATAGCAAGAAACGGTCGCCAAAAAGAAATGAGTCTCGAAGAGCTAGTAAGGAGTCGCTTCGCCCCTTTCCTTGGCAAAACAAGCAGCCAACTAGCTACGCAGTTTGAGCTAAACAGCAAGGCAAAAGGTTTCTTCGCTTCTATAACAAACCGCATTCTCGGTCTTAGAGAAAAAGATAGAGTGCTTGATTTCGAAAAAGCAGGTTTGAAAGTCAAAACTATCCGTATCAAACCAAACGGAGTACCGAAAGAGGATATCTCATTTCCTGCAATGGACTATCGAGAAATAATCCAACAGGATTGGGAAGACAGTGATTTGTACAATGACTTATCTTCACGCTACTTGTTTGTTATTTTCGAAATAGAGAAAACCGATAAACAGGAAGTAAGCAGGCTCCGAGATGTAGTGTTTTGGACAATGCCACTTGATGACATTGATACTCATGCAAAAGCCTGCTTCAAAGAAACGGTAACGCGCATCATTCAAGGCCGTTCTCATGAGTTACCAAAGAAATCTGAGAACCTTTGCGTCCATGTTAGACCACATGCATCAAATAGAAATGATACGTGCGAAACCCCGCAAGGCGACTTTGTCACCAAGAAGTCTTTCTGGCTGAATGCGAGTTATATTGCCAGCGAACTGCACCGTCTAAGAAAAAAATGATATTGGCGAAACTTGATCCCAGGCGCAGGATAGCTTAGAATCTATGCTATGGAAAAAATGACTGCAACAGGGAAGAATCATGCCAAAATCACAGATTAGTGTTGTTGAGTTATTCGCTGGTGTCGGTGGTTTCAGACTCGCTCTGGAAGGTCTTCCAGCACCATATGGAGCCGCAAGTAATGGCTACAAGATAGTCTGGGCAAACCAATGGGAGCCGCCAGGATCCACAGGTAGACAGTTTGCATATCAGTGCTATGTGCAAAGGTTCGATCCTGACTCTCAGAATCCCGAGCAACACTCAAATGAAGATATTGCTATTGCGCTGGATAAAGCTGAACGTGGCGAGCTCCATATCCCCTGCCATACGCTTATGGTTGCTGGCTTTCCCTGTCAAGATTACTCCGTTGCCAAACCTCTTTCTCAAGCCGAGGGGATTGAAGGCAAGAAAGGTGTTCTCTGGTGGGAGATATACCGCTTTCTACAAATGAAAAAGCCAAGGTTTGTCATATTAGAGAATGTGGATCGGATGCTGAAATCACCGACATCTCAGCGAGGCCGTGACTTTGCGATTATGCTTTCGTGCTTTGCACTACTAGGCTATTCTGTAGAGTGGCGCATCATTAATGCTGCTGACTATGGCTTCCCTCAGAGGCGTCGTCGTGTATATTTGCTTGCAGAAATAAATGCACACGAATGGGATATGGAAGACCAACTGAGCCAGTCAGGCATCATATCAGAAGCATTCCCCTTATCTTTTGACCCTAGCAGTGCCTCTGAGTTCCGTATTGACCTTGACCCATACATTGTTTCGCAATCCTTTGGTACTGGCCATAAAGCTTCACCTTTTTCAAATGCAGGACTGATGCAGAACGGTGCTGTCTATACAGCAGAGTCTACTCCTGTCTTTTCTGGCGAGAAGGTCTTGCTAGGCGACATTCTTATCGATGAAAACCTTATACCTGAGGAGTTTTTTATCGATGATGACTCACTCTCCCGATGGCAGTATTTAAAAGGTGCTAAAAGCGAGCATAGAAAGAATAAGCAAACTGGGTTTGAGTATAAATATTCTGAAGGAGGAATGGTGTTCCCGGAAAGCCTTGACCAGCCATCTCGAACAATACTGACCGGTGAAGGTGGCAAAGCAGCATCGCGGTTTAAACACGTTGTACAAGTAAAAAGTGGGCGTTTTCGCCGTTTAGTGCCAGAGGAATTGGAATTACTTCAAGGATTTCCACCCGGATGGACAAACACAGGTATGTCAGATGTAAAGCGAGCTTTTTGTATGGGCAACGCTCTGGTTGTTGGAATACCGGAGCGACTAGGTCAAATCTTAAAGGCGCGAATCGAATCTGAGTGAGTTATGCCTTCAGCGTCAATATCGAAATCTATGCAAGCTAATAAGAGAAAAGACACGAAGCCTGAATTAGCGATGCGAACGATTTTGAGAGATGGTGGGTTTCCCGGATATCGCCTCCAGTGGAAGAAGGTTCCTGGACGACCTGACATTGCTTATCCCGGTCGTAAGATTGCAATATTTGTTAACGGTTGTTTCTGGCATAGATGCCCAACATGTAACCTTCCGATGCCAAAGTCAAATCAGGAATTCTGGACAATGAAGTTCACCAAGAATAAAGAGCGTGACCAGCGTAAAATTGCTGAACTTGAGAGTCTTGGTTGGAGAGTGTTTGTTGTTTGGGAATGTGAACTGAAAGAAGAAAACCTAAGTAAAAACATCAGCTATGTGTTCCTTTCTCTGACGGAGACGATTGAGGGATAACAGTATTCCCTGAAAGTTTATGCAAATCAAATCGCTTGACTTTAGGAGCACTCGGGAAGCAAACGAGAAACCGGAAATCTTTCTTCGGATTTTGGCTGGGTTTTATTATTTGTTGGTGTAATAAACATCAGTCATCCTGCTGGCTTTCATTCACCCGGATAAACAGGATGTTTGCTGTCTTGATGGGCAGTACATCCAAGGCATAAAATCCTCTTCAGCTAATATGGCGAATCACTTGTGAGTAAACAGTGGTGAAAAGTATGTGAGTGTTGAACTCTTATTAAGGCAGCTCATTCTAGTTTGCATGGGGGTAAAAATGTATCTACTTGACAATCTTGATGATGATCAGAGACTTGCTGTTACAACAACTGAAGGTTATGTAAGGGTTGCTGCTGGGCCAGGGTCAGGCAAAACCAGAACGCTTACCACTCGCTTTTGCTATCTGGTGCAAGCAATGGGGGTTCCTGCTTCGAATATCGTCTGCGCAACTTTTACCAACAAGGCAGCAAATGAAATGAAAAAGCGAATCTTTGATGCCATCGGTGAGGATGGTGCAGGAGGAATGATTGGCACATTTCACAGCATTGCTGTGAAGATAATAAGAGAAGATGGGTATGTAATCGGTGTACCAAAAGACTTCCAGATTATCGACGGTGAAGATGTTGAAAGGATTATCAAGTCGATTATCGCTGATTATACAGAGTCTTTTGATATTCAACAGTACAGTGTTACTATTTCAAACCTTGTTGATAGCATTGACCATCGAGGAGAAAGTCTAAGGAGACATGAGGACGCACGATATAATTTCCGTCTCGGAGATAGCGAAGAGCCTTTGCTGCGAGCTATTGACGAGACTGTAGCTGAACTGCAATATGACCAGCTGAGTTCGCATGATATTGTGCTGAGAATCCATCGAATCGTTGTGCTCGAGTACATATATCGTAAACGTAAATCCAATGCGCTTGATTTTAATGATTTAATAGACTTTTCTCTTTTTATACTCGAAAAGTCTGAGTCGGCAAGAGATAAATGGCAGAAGCGTTGCCAGTATGTAATGGTCGATGAGTATCAAGATATATCAGGCCGACAACGCAACTTATCATACATTCTTGCAGGCTATCACCATAACTACTTCATCGTCGGCGACCCAGACCAGACCATATATGAGTGGCGAGGTGCAAACATCAGATATCTAGTCGATTTTGACAAAGACCATCCTAATTGCAAATCAATTGAGCTAAGGCGAAACTACAGAAGCTTGCAAAACATCATTAAGTCGTCGAATGAGATGATAAAGAAAAACAGCCTGAGGCTGGAAAAGTACTCTACTCCAGTCCGAAAAGAAGACGGCAAAGTGGTCTATTTCCATGCCAAAACAAGTGGCTTAGAAGCCGAGTTCGTTACCAACAATATCAAAGCTATGCAAGAGCAGGGGCTGCGCCTTTCAGACATAGCGATTCTTTATAGAGCACACCATGTCTCAAGGTCATTCGAAGAAGCATTGCTTGGAGCTAATTTGCCGTATCGGGTATTGTCAGGTACTGGCTTCTATCAGCGAAAAGAAGTAAAAGACACCCTTGCCTACTTACGGCTACTGGTTTTCGGTGATGATATTTCTTTTGAGAGGGTTCACAATAATCCAGCAAGAAGATTTGGGCCTAGAAAGTATCAATTAGTGAAGGAAACCTCTGCAAACAAAGGAATTACACAGCTTGAAGCCTTCATAGAAATAATGCAACGCCCAGACTCATATCCTGAATTCCAGATAAAGTCAATTTGTGATTTTTATAACCTGATTAACGACTTCAGGAATAGTGACATTATCTCTTCGATGCGGACGATAGTGTCAGATACGGTTATCTATATCCTTGACAGATCCGGATATGAAGCAATGCTGCGCCGTTCAGGTGAGGACGAGAGGCTTGATAATCTGTCAGAGTTGAAGCAATCCATTTCACTATATGAGAAGAATGCAGAAGATGACAGAGTCAGTCCTGAAGAATACCTGCAAGATATCACCCTTCTAACAACTCAAGATATGGACGATCAGTACAGTAAGGTGCAGATGATGACCATCCATACAGCAAAAGGTCTCGAATTTCCTGTTGTGTTTGTTGTCGGGATGAATGAAGGCATCTTACCAGGCAGCCGAGCACGAAACAAATCCGATATCGAACAAGAAAGAAGACTTGCTTTTGTTGCTTTCACTCGAGCTATGAACCAACTGGTGCTCACTGATGCTGAAGGCACAAACTTCAATGGCTCATTTAAATACCCATCGCGCTTTATCTTCGATACTGAAAGAGTCGGAGTGGACTATATTGTTGAACTTGACGATAACCTTATTCATGCAAGCAAGACCTACGTTGAGCTGAATGATGCTGCGCAGGCACTCGAGTTTTCTGTTGGCGACGAGGTTCATCATCCGATACTTGGTAACGGTGTGATAGTAAGTATCAACCAAGAGCTTCCTGCATATGGTGAAATTGATTTCGAGAAAACAGAGACTCGGAGGCAAATGAATCTTCATTACTTCGATGAAAATAGCACTCAAAGACAATTGCGGGAGTTGAATGGAGAAATGCTTGATATGTATCTAAGTAGCACAGGATAAAATGATGAAGCTGATGGTGTCATCTCTGTAGAGAATAGAAGCCAGTTACACCTTCAGAATGAAGCAATGCTATCTAGGTCGAGTGTTGAACTACCATACCAATGTACTACGGTTTAACAAGACAGATAACCAGCGAGCGTGGTTATCTCCACATAGCTTTATCTCTTCTGCTGAAGCAAATAGACTACCTTATGGCATTAAGCTGTCGATGGGGACGACGTATACTCCGTCGTCGCGTTTGTGGGAGGTGCTGCCGACTCCTTTGATTACGGCTAGAAACACTGGCTGCTGCGTTTGGTGACAGACTCAGGCTTTCTGGCAAACCCAGCGAACGCAGAGTTGAATGGGCTCGTTCTATGCTTCGGGCGAATGAGCGAGGTTTTATCCAGATGATTTGGATGCTTGTTATTGTTATCTGTGTAAAGCGTCAGACTGTCGATTTCTGCTCTGCTGGAGGCTGCGTTGGATTGTGGTTTTTTAGTTAACACGCTAGAATCTCTCTGGTGTTGCGGTCTACGGTAGGGCTAACAGTTGGCAGATACCTTGCTGCCTCTTCAGCTTCTATTCGCACTGCAATCACATACTTCAAACTGGGAGGAAACCATGCAAAAAATACGTTTTGGCAAAACTGAGCTCATGGTCAGCAGGGTGGCGATGGGCGGAATTCCGATTCAGCGCCTGAGCGTTTCGGACGCAGTTCAGGTGGTGCGCGGCGTCATCGACCTTGGTGTGAACTTCATCGACACCGCCAATGGATACACCGACAGCGAAGAAAAAATCGGCTTGGCGATCCGCGACGTACCGCGCGACAGCCTGGTCATCGCCTCCAAGTCCGGCGCTCAGGACAAGCAGACCTTTCTAGCAAACCTTGACCTGACCTTGCGACGCCTGGGTACCGACTACGTGGATCTATACCAGCACCACAACATCACGACAGAAAATGACTACGCGAGAATTCTGGATAAGAACGGGGCTTACGATGGTATGATGGAAGCTGTTGTTGCTGGTAAAGTGCGGTTTCCGGCTTTTTCTAGCCACAGCATTCCACTGGCTATTGAGATTATGCAAGATGAATTATTCGCCGCCGTGCAGCTACCGTTTAACTATGTCGATGATCAAGCAGAGGCGGAGGCTGTTCCACTGGCAAAGCAGCTAGACATGGGTTTCATAGCCATGAAACCCTTCGGTGGAGGACTTCTCAGCGACGCCAACCTGTCTATCAAATACCTGACTCAGTTCGACCATGTCGTGCCTGATCCTGGTATCGAGAAGCTGGTTGAGATGCAAGAGATAGCAGCAATCATAGAAGCAGGCGAGGGTTTATCCACAGAAGAAGCGGCGGCGATTGAGATGGTCAGAGCCGAGTTGGGGGGCTCCTGGTGTCATCGCTGTGATTACTGCCAGCCTTGTACTGAGGGCATCAACATCAGTGGCATTCTGACTATTGAGAGCATGTACAGGCGCATGCCGATGGAGAGCGTTGTTGCCAGGTCGGCAAGGAATTTCGAGGCTGCGCGCGACTGCAGTGAGTGCCGTCTGTGCGTGGAGCGGTGTCCATACGATTTGGATATTCCGGAGCTGATCAGGGAAAAACTGGCTTTCTACGACTCACTGGCAAAATAGGGACAAGAGGGACGGGGCGTTTCGGTGACCAGTGGGTCAATGGGTGGGTCAATGGGGACGTGTCTCTATCTCTTTGTCAAGCGATATTCATGATATTTTCAGGCTCTTTCTTGATTGCCTCATTCTCGGTTTTCGAGTGTGTTTCAAGATTTAGGGCATTTAAATGCAGTGTATATCGTTTTCTCTACAAGACAAACTAAGCCCCCTGTTGAAGCCATGTAGATATGGTCAATACAGTCAGGCTTACGCGACAGTTTGGTAAGGTCGTAGATCCCTGACGATTGCGTACATAATCTTAAGTCTTCTCCGAGCAAGTGCTATCAATGCAGCGTTATGCGTCTTGCCCTCTGCGCGTTTCTTGTCGTAGTACCATTTGGCGTGGGGGTCAGAACGTAGAGCTGCAAAGGCTGACTGGTACAAAGCGTTCTTAAGCGCCTTGTTGCCAGTGCGAGCCGCGCTCTCACCTTTAATCGAAGTGCCAGACTGATGTGTCCTGGGTGCCAGTCCGGCATAGGATGCCAGATGGTCTACTGATGGGAAGGCAGCGATATCTACGCACAGCAAGAAAGTCATCGCTGTCCTTACCCCGACGCCGGGGATAGTGATGAGTGCGATGTAGCCAGGATCATCGGAGAGAAGCTCAATAACTCTTCTTTCAATATCTTTTCTGACTGCGATGAGCTCAAGTATCCTGCTTGCACAAGCCGGTATGGCTAACTCCTCGCGTAAGCAGGCGCCAGCTGGCATCTCCTGCTTGGAGAATGCAGCTTCGATTAGACGATCGAAAAGTTTTCTCGGTACGCGCTTCTGTTTTTTTGCCCAGCGTATTACAGCTGCTTTTCCGGCTTTATGCATTCCCCATGGTCCACCGAAGCGATTTAGCAGTTTCAAGGCAAATGAGCTGGTCACAGAGTCGCCCAGGGTTCTTTCGAAGAGAGGGCTCACCTCAAGCAGATGTGCTCTTAGGCGGTTTATCTCTCGTGTCATGTCACATCTGCAGTCATCGTCATATGATGCCAGTGCAGCCAGGTCAGCCTTTATACCACTACGGTCTGGAACACGTCTTAGCGCCCCAGGTAGACTGCTTGCGGTCATAGCGATGACAAAGGCATCACGTCTGTCGGTTTTGGCTTCCCCAGGCATGATGCCAGCAGCCCTTCGCATGGCAAGTCCTGGCAGATAAGCCACATCGCATCCCGCCCTGCGTGCGCAGGCGATTGTAAGGGATCCTATGTTACTTGGCTGATCGACAGTAACAAGTACGCTTCCAAAAGAGAGCAGCTCAGTGAAGGTATCTGTCAGCTCTTGCTCGCACTGGTTGATCCGTCGGTCAGCAAGCACTTCCCCGGAGTGTCCAATCGCATATATGTGATGGAAACTCTTGCCAACATCAACACCGGCATTTACATCATAGGTCTTCATGTTGTAACCTTTTCTCGTGTAGGTCAGCCAAGGGCATGAATGTGACCTGACCCTGTCTGCTGCACCCACATTACAATGAGCCACGACGGGTTTTCGCCTGGCAGGTCTCTATTAGCAGCGACAGCGTCCCAGCTCCGGTGGCACCACGTCCCGGACCTTTGGATGGTAGGAGCGTTAAGCCTTGCCGGAGCTGGTGGCTGACAGCCTGAATAAACAAGCATGTGATAACTCTAACCGATGAAACAACAAGGCGTGTCTTATGCAGACAGCGCTACTTGTGAGCTTGTTTACTGGCTTTTAAGATGGTAATGGGGCGTTTTGTCCCACTTTCCCCAGTGTGAACCTGGCTGCTGAGGAATGCCACTTAAAAAGTGGGACAAAACGCCCCGTCCCCATTGACCCACTGGTCACCGAAACGCCCCGCCCCTCTTGTCCCTACAAGCCGCCAACTTTTAGGAAGCCTTCGACTGCATCAGCCAGTACCCAGCCGTATGACTTGGCAAAGTCGCAGCAATTGGCTTGGTATAGCGCTTCATCAGTTGCACCAGCCTGCTGTGGACAGCCACCCGCACATAGCAGGCTATACCGACAGTCGGCGCACTCATCGATCATTGCAGCTGATCGCCCAAACCAAAGCTCGGCTCGCTGCTCGTCCAGCTCCAGCCCTTCAGCTGAATAGCTACCTATCAGACTGCGCTGATCACCGATCGCCTCCCAACAGCAAGAAACCTGACCGTTAGGTAAGAAGATGTACATTCCACTGCAGGCAGCACAAAAACTGCTGCGCAGGGAACTTGGCCGGTCATAGACCAGGGCGCTTAATACGCTGCTTCCGGTTATAGCTTCAGCACTGCCTAGCAAGATGTTGTTGTAGCTGCTGAGCACCTCATCCAGCTCAGCACGAATCTGGCTGACATCCTGTAGCGGACTGGCTGCTCCGCAACTATCGTACACGTGAACAATGGCGGCATTGATGCTAATCTGACTGTGATTCAGCCAGCCTTCCCGCTCAAAGACCTTCAGCAGATCAACAAACCCAGGATAATTCTGGTCATCCAGATTGATGCGAGTCACTATCTTGACATCAGTAGCTTCGATAGCCAGGCGGATATTCTCAATGATCCTCTGAAAAGATGAGCTACCATCCAGGGCAACACGTCGCCGATCATGAACTTCCTGTAAGCCGTCAATTGTAATCTGAAGGGCTGAGATCTTATCCACAGAAAATAGATGTAGAAACGCGTTTAGATCATGACCGTTTGATACCGCCATGAAGCTGATGCCGCGTGCTTCGCCGGCGCTGACGATTTGCTCAATCAGTTTCAGATTTTTCTGCTGCAGCGGCTCGCCACCGTACAAAACCACCTGCCCGATGCCGTCACTGCCAGCAGCCAACTGGTCGATAGCCGCAAAAACAGCGTCGACCTCGGTCTTATCCATATTAGTTCTTTGGGTTTTCAGGCCTTTTTGCAGGGTACGCTCGAAACAGTAGACGCAGCGGTAGTTGCAGTCCAGTTCGGGCACGATTACCACCGATGGGCGCGAGCGCGCGACCTGATGCAGGGCGGATGCAATTTTTTCAAGCAGTTCGCGTTCTTGCGCATGGCTGAGCTCGGTGAAGTGTCCGCGCTCCAGATATGTCTCGATGAGCTCTGTGGAGAAGATCTGCTCATCGATAACAGTCTGCTGCGGGTCACTTGATTGCATCAGTTGCAGTAAGGCGTCGTGTAGTGGCTCGCTAATCAGCTCGACTGCGCCTGTCATGCCATTTTGCAGCGCATAGCTTCCGCGCTGGAGTCGTTCGGACAGTATCAGATAGCTGCTCAGCCTCATTATCCAAGCCTTACTAGTGTATTAATCTGAATTATCTGGCGTTTAATCAGAGGTTGCATAACAGCCAGATAACTGTAAGCTAACGGCTATCTGCCACCAGCGTTGATGATATCCAGCTGCCAAGCGGCAAAGCGGTCCTTAATCAGAATATCCTGGATAACCATCTCTCTGACACGGTCAATGTTTCCCATCGCATCCATGCAGTCCGGGCCTTTCAGGTCTATGCAAACCTGGCTTAGATCCTTAATGCATCTGGGGAACTCCGCAACCAAAGAGGCTGAAAGGATGTCAGTCAATGCCTCTCGCGGCAGTGTAATAACAGCCATACCTTCACTGTTCAATGTAACCGAGTCCAGTATTGAAAAGTCCTTCTTGCCAATAACTTCAGCTTTTCTACTGTCGTTCATTTGATAGCCCTCCGTTTTTTAACGTTGCTTTTACTCTAACTGCTGTTGCGATTCTAGCACAAGCAATATGCAAATAATGATTGTATTCCCTAGCAGGTTTGCATATATCTGAAAATTGGTTTTAATGCAGGCGCGATAGCTGTTTTTACGGTGATGCCGTGGGACAATGAGGACGGTGCGGCAGGACGGAGGGAACGTGACATTATCCCAGCAAGTCTGGTGGTCTGATTATCTGTTAATTATCCGTGTCCCTTGTTTCACACAAAATCCATCTTCGCGGGTAAAGAAAGTTTCGATGCCTTCTACGTCACTGCTATATATTTCGCGGGATATTACCGAATTTCCTATATTGTCCAGCTTATGCGTTTCGACGATGAAATAGGCTGCTTCTGTTTCAAGTGTCAAATCATCGGGCATTTCGCTCGGATTGTACTCGGTTCGAGAGATCACTGTGTTGCCAGAGTTCATTTGTAAAATGACAATGCTCTCCGGTGCATACATAACGCTGATCGAAACTTTAATAGATGAGCTGTCCGTCTTTGACCTTCCGTTTTCAGTTATTGTTGTTGTTTCGTCCAGTGTATGAGAGAAGGCAGTACCCTCGGTGTATGATTCGCTGTTTACCATAAAACCATTACCAGCAACAGCATAGACACTCCCATCTGCACTCTAATAAATAGGAATGAAATAGTATGTGTTCTCCTTGATTGATGAAGTAATGAAAACTGTTCCCTCTATAGCTACCCTGTTTTCATCATCACTGTAATGGAGGTTTACATGCGCGTCACTGATGGCAAGGTCAGACATCGTAGCAACGTAGCCGTCTTTTTCTTCAGTTGCTTTTATGGTTGGAACACAGAATTGGATACCATCGATACTTTCAAAGACATATTCATGTGTCAGGATTTCTGCGCCAGTCTCCTCGTTTACATGCGTCTTAGAAACGAAGGTGGCATAGATACGGCTTTGAGCGTTGTTGGAATCGTTGTTTGGGTTACCTTCGAAATCAATTAGGTCAAGGTGTTCCGTTGTGATAATAACGCCGATCAACCTATCTTCGTATGTGTTCACGGCTGTGTTTTCTTTTGCAAGTTGGCACCCTGTAAGTGCGCATAGTATTAAGGCACAGCTTATGGTAATCGCTATTATGGTTGCCCTACGCTTCATCATCGTTGTCCTCCAGATTTCCATCAAATTTTAAAATGTCGCCAACATCACAGCGTAGGTGCCAGCAGATTTTATTAATCATTCCAAACCGAACACCTTTTGCCCTGCCGCTGCGCAGGATAGACAGATTAGCCTCTGTTATGCCCACTAGAGCGCATAGTTCTTTTGAGGTCATTTTTCTATCTTTCAAGATTTCATCTAGATGTATTCGTATAGCCATAACGCACTCCTAGATGAACATATCGTTATCGTCTTTGAGTTGCTTGCTCTCTGCAGTAAGCCGCGTTAGCAGTAACGCAGCCAGTACGAATGTGATTGAGAATATCGGGATTCGCACCGAGCCGTTTGTCACCACCAGCGACTTTACGAATAAGAATTGAAGCAGATTGAAGCTAACATTTGTAAGGATCATTACCACAAGGGCTGTCGTGCAAAGCCTGGATATTGCGCTGCCGCCCTTACTGTTTCTGCTGAATAACGATCTACACGCATCTCGTCCAGCAGATGTAATGCCGTAAAAAGAATAAGCACATTAAAAGCATATGGCAAAGCATCTATGATTAATTGCAGAACAAGAAAGGCATAAGTCGTACCTAGAAGATGCTCATTTCCAACATTTCCTGCCCGTAACGCCGTAACGGAATCTAGCAATCCGTTAAAACAAACGCCGAATATTACGTACACAAAAAGGACAGCCAGAAGGCGGAGCATGACTGACATGTAGTGAGCCAGTTTTTCTGTTCCGCCATTAGAAAACAGCCGTAATACCCGTAGGACGAAATACCC
>WQXZ01000029.1 GCA_009781525.1 Coriobacteriia bacterium
AGGGGAATGAAGGGAAGCAGCCAGAGTGCAGATGCTATGACTCCGCCGATGGATATCTGGTTGCCGATTGGTTTTACTTTGCTGGTCATATCCGCTCTGGCGTAGAGGTCGGTGTAGATGATGGTTACCACCCAGAAGCGACTGAGCACGTGAGCGAAAACCAGTGCAGCCAGGCCAAGCCATGGCTCCAGGTCAAAGAGAGCTGTCATCGCTGAGATTTTGATTGCGAACAGGGCTATCAAGCCGATTGTTGCGTAGGCTCCAACGCGGGAGTCTTTCATGATTTCGAGTGTTCGCTCTGGGGTCATGCCGCCGCCGAATCCATCGCAGACATCAGCAAAGCCGTCTTCATGGAAGGCGCCGGTGAGCAGGATGCTGCAAGCCAGGGCAACACAGACTGCA
Source organism: Coriobacteriia bacterium (assembly GCA_009781525.1). Taxonomy (GTDB): domain Bacteria; phylum Actinomycetota; class Coriobacteriia; order Coriobacteriales; family UBA8131; genus WQXZ01. The sequence continues at coordinate 403 of WQXZ01000029.1, forward strand.
AGCGGTGTCGGTAACACCAGCGCTGCCAGGAAGAAGAACAGAGCGCAGATGCCTCCCACCACCCAGCCGATGGCAGGAAAGTAGCGAGTCGATTGGTTGAGCTGGTCGTCCGAATAGCCAGTCCAGGATGGTACCGGGATTCTGGTGTAGAACATCAACGCGGTGAAGAACAGCTTGGCCTCCCAGACTATCCGGTTGGGCTTGGGTTCGGGTGGGGCGGCGGGGGCTGCTGAGGAGGGCGGGGCGGCGGCAGGGGCGGGGGCGGCTGCAGGGGCGGTGGTTGGAGCCGCCGCCGCCACCGCTGCAGTCGCGTCTTCGGAGGGCGCGGGTGCGATCTTATCCACAGTGTCTGAAGCACCCGAGACATCAGCCTCGGGTGCCAGTGGTTCATCAGTTACAGCGTTTTGCTCAGCGATTTTGTCGACTTGCTGGTTGTCGCTCATTGGGCTCCTATTGGTTTTCTGGTTCTCCAGTGCTCACGCCTGCTTCGGCAAAGCTAGCCATGTCGCGCAGGAAGGTCACAGCTGACTCGATAATCGGGTAGGCGACTGCGCAACCGGTTCCTTCGCCCAGGCGCATGCTTAAGTTTAGCAGGGGAGTTGCATTCAGATAGTTCAGAAGCCTTGCATGTCCTGGCTCGCCAGATTGATGGCAGAAAATCGCATTGTCTAAAACTCCTGGCTCGATTTTGGATGCAACCAGGAAGGCAGCGCTGGCAACGAATCCGTCGACCATCAGAACCTTGCCGGTTCTGTAAGCCTCAAGCATGGCGCCAGTCATCTGGGCGATTTCGAATCCACCGAACATGGCCAGAGCCTCGTAGGCATCTTGCGGAGTCGCATGACTTTCTTTGACAGTCGTCAGTATCTCGATTTTCTTCAGCAAACCTTCGCCGACCAGTCCAGTTCCCGGACCGATGCAGTCAACCAGTGAGATATCGGTTAACGCATTCATCAGCAGACTGGCAGAGCTGGTATTGCCGATGCCCAGTTCGCCAAAGCCAAGAATCGTGCATGCCGGATCGACCTTATCGTTGACAACTGCAGCTCCAGCTTGCAGACAGGCTTCGACTGTTGCCGCGTCCATTGCATCTCCGTCCAGGCAACTGGCAGTTCCCGGTCCCATCCAATGGTCAATGACACCTTCAGGCTTATCCTCGGGCCAGTCAATACCGGCATCGACCAACAACACCTCGATGCCGTGTTGCCGCGACAAAACGTTAATGCCAGCGCCACCAGCTAGAATATTGAATGCCATCTGCGCTGATACTTCACGTGGATAAGCACTCACTGCTTCACGTGCAAGACCATGGTCAGCAGCAAAGACAATGATGGTCGGTGCGACCAGTTGGGGATCCAATGTTTGCTGAATCAGGCAAAGCTTCATCGCAAGAGTTTCAAGGTCGCCCAAGGCTCCCCTTGGCTTGGTTTTGTTGTCGATCTTATCTTGAACCTGCTCGGTCAAAGCCTGAACATCAATAGTCTGTTGATTCATGGTCGTACCCCTTCTGCTAGTAGACGCAGCTCTATCTGCGACGCTAATCATTTTTCGATAGCGCTGGCTAATTGTATAGAAGCAATTATGAATACTGCCGAAAAAAATGCAAGTCTGTGCAAATGTTGCAGATTAGGAAGTAGCTGATTTTGCGAGCTCGAAGAGGATCTTTGAGCAAATGAGCGGTGGTCATGAAACCTCTTTGAAGATCCAGCAAAAACAACGGTTTAACTAACAATGGCGCGATAGTGTTGGTTTGGGGCATAATAGAGCCAAGTTTTACACATTAATCCAGGCAGTCAACCTATGGTGATGTGGGAGTAAACGTAATAGACAAGAGGCCGGTATGTCATCACGTAGAAAACGGGCGAAGAAGCCACCGAAGAAGCACGTATTTAAGTTCGTATTAGTAATAATACTGACAGTTGTCATTGGTTTTTCTGGGCTGTCGGCATTCGGAATATATGCCATGGTTCAGTCCTGGCTGGTTGATCTTCCCAGAATCGAAGACATTGCTCTATACAGCCAAGAACAGAAGACCCGTATCTATGCAAGCGATGGCAAAACGGTTCTTGCAGAGCTTTACTATCGCGATCGCACTCCGGTTACCTCCGATCAGATCTCAGTGAATGTCTTCAATGCAATCGTGGCAATCGAAGACGAGCGCTTCTGGCAGCATGACGGAGTGGATTACTACGGCATCGCCCGTGCTGCATTCTATGACTTGACCACCAATAACACCCAGGGTGCCTCAACAATAACAATGCAACTGGTGCGCCAGACGATAATGCAAGAAGAAGCAAACGAAATCACCTTACGACGGAAGATCCGTGAAGCTGCACTGGCTCAACAGCTCGAGAAAATGTGGTCAAAAGAAGAGATTCTGGTGACCTACCTAAACGCTGTGAACTTCGGGGATGGCTGCTGGGGCATTCAAGCCGCAGCTCAGCACTACTACTCGAAAGACGCTTCCGATCTGACTATCGCTGAAGCAGCGTTGCTTTGCGGAATTCCTCAAAGTCCAGAGTACAACAACCCCGTTAACTACCCGGATAACGCCCTAAGGCGACGAAACCTGGTGCTCGAGCGAATGTATGTCAACGGCTACATCAATGAAGACGAGATGAACCTGGCAAAGGCGCAAGAGCTGAACCTGAACACCAGAAAGCGCACAGTAGACGGAATCTACCTGGTGCCCTACGCAACCTCATACACCCGCTACGAGCTGCTGAACCTGTTGACGACTGACCAAATATTCCGCGGCGGTCTCGATGTCTACACCTCTATAAATCTGCAATACATGTACTGGGCAGACGAGGCCTGTCGAGCCCAGGAGGCAAAGATCTCATCGCAGTTCGAGGTCTCGCTGACCTGCGTTGACCCTAACACCGGCTTCATCCTGGCTATGCGAGGCGGCCGCGACTACTATGACGACCAGTTCAACACCTGTTGGCAAATGCGACGGCAAGCAGGATCCAGCTTCAAGTGTTTCGGACTTGTTGCAGCAATAGAAAGGGGATATTCTCCCCAGACTAAGGTTTCTACTGATTCGCCATTGCAGCTCGGCGACTGGACCGTGCGCAACTATAGCGGTGCCGACATGGGCGAGATGACGCTGGCGCAGGCCACCTGGTACTCGTCGAACACAGCCTACGCTCGCGTGGTGCGAACCATCGGCCCGGACGCGATCGTCGAGGTGGCGCATCGCATGGGCATCACATCGCACCTGAACGCCTACAATTCCGTCGTCTTAGGCAGCGGAGGCGTTTGCACGCTTGAGATGGCGTCCGCCTTCGGGACGCTGGCCGCTTCGGGCGTGCACAACAAGCCGACGACGATTGTTCGAATCGTTGATAGAAGAACTGGGGAGACAATCTACGATCATGAGCCGACAGGGATACAGGCTCTGACTCCTCAGGTCGCCTATGCAGCGACCAGTGTCCTTCGCGGCGTTGTGCAATACGGAACGGGCACATCCGCAGCGATTTACGGGCGTGATATTGCTGGCAAGACCGGTACTGCGAACGACTGGACGGATGCCTGGTTTGTTGGCTATACACCGCAGCTTTCGACTGCTGTCTGGGTGGGAAATAGAAGTGAACCGATATTTATGAATCGCAATGAGGGCGGGGTGATGTGTGCACCGGTCTGGAACCAGTTCATGCGTAACGCTCTGGCAGACATGCCCTATCGCGACTTCGAATGGCAGTCGTCACCTGGATATAGGGCTCAAGGCGACTTCATGACCGAGCAAGAGCGCGAGGTTATAAAGAAAAAGACGACCGATAGTGACGGGGACGGCTTCTCCGATTGGGACGAAGAGCAAGCTGGAACCAATCCAAATGATCCGAATGATTATCCTGGTAGAGCTGACGAAATCGAGCGGCTGAAAAACATGGACAGTGACGGAGACGGCTGGTCAGACTGGGATGAGATGCAGTTTGGGACGAATCCATACGATCCGAATGATTATCCGGGGGCTCCACCCAAGCCACCGACCACACCGCCGGGGACAACGCCGCCCCCGCCGCCTGGAGGGACGCCGTAGAGGGAGTGGCAGCTAGCCTGCCGCTGCTGGTGGCGAGTGGGAGCGTCGCCGCTGGGGATGCCGCTGCCGGGAGCGTCGCTGCCGATGTCGGACGCTGCGCCACGGAGGAGCGTCGCTGCGCTGGCTATAAGCTGTCAGCTATCAGCTTCCTACGGAAGTTATAGTCACTTTCAAGAATCGCCAACAGGTCTAACTCTGGTTGCCAGCCAAGGATTTCTCTAGCGCGGGTGATGTCAGCGGTTAGCCTGTCTGGGTCACCTGGTCTTCTCTCGTCATACTGGTACGGCAGATCGAAGAGAGTAAGCGCCGTATCGAGTACCTCTTTAACTGAGTAACCACTGCCGCTACCAAGGTTGGCGATCAGTGACTGGTCTGTCTCAAGCAAGTATTTTGCACCGGCAACATGAGCCTTTGCCAGGTCTGTGACATGAATGTAGTCGCGCACACAGGTGCCGTCGGGAGTATCGTAGTCGTTGCCAAAGATGTAGAACATCTCTCGAAGCCCCAAGGCCGTCTGCATAATCAGAGGAATCAAGTGCGTCAACTGGTCCTTATCCAGACCTATTTCTAAACTTGCATCAGCGCCTGCCACGTTGAAATATCTAAAAATGCAGTACTGCATCTGATGGGCGGCAGCTACCCAGTGAATCATCTTTTCAGCAGCCAACTTCGTCTCACCATAGGGGTTGATCGGCTTGGTCTGGTCGTCCTCGCGACAGATGCCATCAGCTGGCTGCCCGTAAACCGCTGCAGTAGATGAGAAAACGATGCGAGAAATGTCAAACTCGACCAGCACGCCCAGAAGGGTTCGAAGTCCCTCGACGTTGTTCTGGTAGTACTCAAGCGGATGGTCAACACTTTCTGGTACGATTAATTTGGCAGCGAAGTGCATGGTTACATCGATGGGAGCCAGGCTGGTTTCAGCCTGCAGAACCTCGGCAATGTCACTGTGGTTGCGAATATCTGCTTCGTAGAAGCGCGCCTCGGGGTGCACGCTATGCCGACGCCCGGTGCTCAGATTGTCCAGCACAACAACCTCATGACCTGCGCGAATCAGCTCGTATACAGTATGTGAGCCAATGTACCCAGCTCCACCAACTACCAGTACCTTCATATCTGCCTCCTGATGGTTTTCGATTGAATCTATTTCTGTAGTGGCAACTGTGTGGTTGCTACTACAGGTACTGTCAACCATTATAACTGGCGTGACAGACAGCGGTAACTAGCTGCGCTGGTGTAGAGGCATCTAGATGCAGCCAGCAGGCTATAGGGTCCATGTACACAAAAGGAATAAAAGTACACAGAAAGCGTATTGATAACACCGTTAAGTCGCTAATACCAGTTCGCCTAGGCTGCGTAGAAAAGTTCGTGGCACAAATCGCCACTTTCTTGGGTTTTTCTGCAGCCAAACGCCGAAAAAGCGAGGCTTGGTGCCAAGTATACTTACTGACGGCATGATACTAAACACAAATCTGCAGGTCAGAGGCTTGCTACTATTTGAGCCAAATTATGCACCATTCAAAAAACCCAAGAAAGTGGCGATTTGTACCACGAACTTTTCTGGGGTCTGCACCCACCCACCTAAGCAGTTTTAGGTAATGATGCCTTCTGCTACGACTACCCAGTTACGACGAACCAGTAACAATCACCCAGCTCACCTCAATCACAAAGCATGCAGGTGCACCTCAACAGTACACCCTAACTTCCAAACCGCTTCGATGTCGCGCACTTGACAGACAGCTGCCATACAGGCTACCCTGCTCAAGAAGAATTATGAAAACAATCAAAGCATACACCTACTATTATAGATAGATGCATCTGAGGGGCACATAGCCACCACAGGTGCATAACTGTGTAGTGGCCAGAGCTAACAAGCCGGCAATTTGTCGGCTTTTTTATTAGAAACAGCAGACATTGAGGTTGACCGCGCAACCCAGCAAGCAACCCAGCAAACCCAGCGCGGTTAACAAACAACCAGGAGGAACCAATGAGTACGGTAGAAGAACAGCTACATATCATCAAAAGCGGAGGCGTAAACATCGTGCCAGAAGTAGCGCTGATAGAAAAGCTTAAGCTTGGCAGACCGCTGCGTATTAAGTTCGGAGTCGATCCAACCGCACCCGACCTGCATATCGGCCACGCAGTGCCCTTGCGCAAGCTGCGCCAGTTCCAAGATCTTGGCCACATCGCAGTGTTGATCATCGGCAACGGAACCGCCCTGATCGGCGACCCGTCCGGACGCAATACAACACGACCCCCACTTACACCAGAAGAGATAGCGGTCAATGCAGCTACCTACGTCGAGCAGGCAGTAAAAGTTCTGGATATGCAGAAAACCGAACTGACCTGGAATAACGACTGGCTGGGAACCCTGCTGCTCCCCGACATTCTCAAGCTGATGGCACAGTTCACAGTGGCACGCACCCTTGAGCGCGACGACTTTGCCAACCGCTATAGCAACCAGCTACCAATCTCATTACATGAGCTCTTGTACCCAGTAGTGCAAGCCTACGATTCGGTCTGCGTCAACGCTGATGTCGAAATCGGCGGCTCCGACCAGCTATTCAACTTCCTGGCTGGTCGCGAGCTGATGGAAAAGCTGGGCATGGAGCCCCAGGTCTGCCTGACCCTGCCGCTGCTAGAAGGCACTGACGGCGTAGCAAAAATGTCTAAGAGCTACGGCAACCAGATAGGCATCACCGACGAGCCGAACGAGATGTTCGGCAAGGTGATGAGCATTCCCGACGAAAGCATGCCCAACTACCTGTACCTGGCGTCTACCTTCACGGTAGAAGAGAGCGAGGCAATGATTGCCGAATGGCAGGCTGACACCCTGCATCCGAATACCTTGAAGCGCCGCCTGGCAGCCAACATCGTAACTGCCTATCACTCCGAAGCCGACGCGCAGGCTGCAGAGGCAGAATTCGACCGCATCTACAGGCAGCACGAGATTCCGACCGACATCGAGGAGATTACAATTCAGCCGGCAATCGATGACGACGGCTTGGTCTATCTGCCCGGAGTGCTGCAAGAAATCGGCTTTGCAGCATCAGCCAGCGAGGCTCGTCGCCTGATCGACGGTGGCGGCGTGCAAATTGATGGCGCGGCAATCGACCAAGGCGAGTTTCGCATTTCTCCAGAACGGATCAATGGAACAGTGATTCAAGTCGGCAAGCGTCGTTTCGCTCGCCTGCGACTAGGGTAATATGTGAACAACACCATATTGGTGTAAACCAAACATGGGGATAAAACCTCTCTTAATCTTAAAAGGAGCGCCAATGCTGTTTTCTAACATTGACTACCTGACCTCTGACTTCCAGGTTGCTCGCGGCTTCGTCGGAGTGATTGACGACCGGATTGCCTATGTCGGAACCGAAGAGCCAGCCAACCCTGCTATCTATGGCGAGCGCTACACAGGCAACGGTCGGCTGCTGATGCCAGGCATCTACAACACCCATGCCCATGCACCGATGGTGTTACTGCGTGGATATGCCGAGGCTATGAATCTGCAGGACTGGCTGTTCCAGAAGATTTTTCCGTTCGAAGCTTTGATGGACGCAAACGACAACTACATAGGCTCACAGCTGGCGATAGCCGAGATGCTTCGCTTTGGCGTAGTCAGTTATTCGGACATGTATTTTCACAGTAGCAATCGCATCCAGGCAGTCATAGAAACCGGAATCAAAGCCAATATCTGTCCTGGCTTGATGGTTTTTGACCCAGACACACGCTACGAAGACCTGTCCGAGATGGCTGAAAATGCTCAACTGACCAAAGAGTTCCATGGCGCAGAGAATGGCCGCCTGCGCATTGACCTGAACATCCATTCCGAGTACATCTCGAACCCGCAGGTAATCAGCAGCGTGGTAGCGCAGGCAACAGAACTGGGCATTGGCATCCAGGTGCACATCTCAGAAACCAAAGCCGAGCATGAAGAGTGCAAAGAGCGTCGCGGCGGCCTAACGCCAACAGCCTATATGGAGAGCCTCGGTATGTTCAACGTTCCGGTGACCGCAGCCCACTGCGTCTGGATAGAGCCGAACGACTGGCAGATATTAGCCAACCATGGCGTAAGCGTTTCTGTCAACCCAGCCAGCAACCTCAAGCTGGCTAGCGGATTTACACCCATCGGCGAGATGCTGGCTGCCGGCGTAAACCTCACCCTTGGCACAGATGGATGCGCCTCGAACAACAACCACAACATGTTCAAGGACCTCTACCTGCTGGCAACTGTCTACAAGGCAGCCACTGCCGACCCCATGCTGATAACCCCATCCGAAGACCTGCGAATCGCGACAGTAAACGGTGCCATGGCGCAAAGCCGAACCGACTGCGGCACGATAGCCGAAGGCATGAAAGCCGACCTGGTCGTGCTTGACACCAACGTGCCCTGGATGCAACCAGTCAGCTCCATGGTCAACAACATCGTCTATGCTGCAGAAGGATCAGACGTGGTAATGACCATGGTCGACGGCAAGGTGCTCTACCGTAACGGCGAGTGGACGACCATAGACATCGAGCAGGTAATGTATAACGCACAGCAGGCCACTGATCGCATCAACGCTGCCGTTGCTGCAGGCTAGCATTACAAAAACACTGGGGATAAAACCTTGGCGCGCGTGCTTGTAGCCATGAGCGGAGGAGTGGACTCGTCTGTTGCAGCACTACTTCTGAAGCAAGCTGGCAACCAGTGCGTTGGCGTAACCATGCAGCTGGTGCCAGCAGATGGGGTTGAGCAGCAACTACACAGTCAGTCACCCGAGATTGCTGCTATCTGCGAGCAGCTAGAAATCGAACACCGCAGCATCGACTTGCGCGCGGAGTTCTTGCGCGATGTGATTGCACCTTTCGTAACAGCGTACACAAATGCAGAAACCCCGAACCCCTGCATTACCTGCAATCGCTGCTTGAAGTTCGGCTTCCTGCTTGACTATGCCATGCAGGAAGCGTTTGATGCGCTGGCAACTGGTCACTATGCTCGCATCGTCTACGATGAAGCCCGCAAGGTCTATCGCCTGCTGAAAGCCAAAGATACAGAAAAAGACCAGAGTTACGTGCTATACCAGCTGGGGCAAAGCCAGCTGGCAAAGCTGCGCTTTCCACTGGGAGAGCTCACAAAAGACCAGGTACGCGCAACAGCATCAAACGCAGGTCTATCGGTTGCAGCCAAGAAAGAGAGCCAGGATATCTGCTTTATACCAGACGGCGACTACTCTGCATTTGTCAGGCGCTTCCACACAGCAGCAATCGAGCCAGGTGAGATAGTTGACAGTCAAGGTAATGTGCTCGGCTATCACCAGGGCATCTGCGACTTTACCATCGGCCAGCGAAAGGGGCTGGGGGTGGCGGTCGGACACCCACTTTTTGTTACTGGAATCGATGCTGTGAGCAATCGAGTGATTGTCGGCGAGCATGACGAGCTGCTACATCAGAAGGCTTTACTGCGTGATTTTCATGCTGTTGTGCCTGGTGAACTGGAGCCAGTGATGATAGTCAGCGCAAAGTATCGTTATCGCTCAGCCGAGCAGCCTGCCAGACTGGTGATGTTCGATGATGGTCGCTGGGAGGTGCAATTCGACCAGCCACAAGCGGCACTGACACCCGGACAATCAGTGGTTTGCTATCAAGGCGACGAGGTCATTGCTGGCGGAATCATCGCCGAAGTCCGCGGTTGAGCTCGCGGCTGAACACAGGACACGCGCAGAACCGAGCGCAGCACCAGGTTGGTGGCAAAGCACACACGGAACAAGCAACGTAAAACACTCATCATAATGAGATATTAACTCAGCATACTGAGTAATATTACTCAGTATGCTGAGCAAAACAACGAGGAAGGCCTTCCCAATGTTTGAACGAGAGCTAGTATCTCAGCTTGTTAATCGGTCGAATGAGCCTCGCAAGTTCATTCAGATTGTTGTCGAACCAAGGCAAACCGGAAAGGCAACTGCGGTATTACGGGCACTCAAGAAAGTAAAGGAACCAGCACACTTCATAAGTGCGGATGGTCCCATCTTGGCATCACCAGACTGGCTTCGAAAAGTGGGCGAATAAAAGGAACAAACGGAATAGCTACCTTCCTTGAGCGTTACCCCCAAGCACTATGTTATGTGGTAGGTAGTAAGGCGTGCACAGTAGAGGATTTTCTACTGGGAAAAATCACGCTGTTCAAGCGAGCATAGCAATATAAAGCAAATTAGTAACTCTAAACCTTGAGCGGTAGACACAACAAAGATGCCATCCAAAAAAGCACCACAATCAGTTTCAATGTATGATAATCACCCAGTAACAACAATGAAGGGAGCAGGATATGGCTGAAGGCAAAAACGAGGGATCTTATCCACATAATTGGGCGTTTGAGACAAAGCAGTTGCACGTGGGGCAGGAGATGCCAGATCCAGCAACTGGAGCGCGAGCCGTGCCAATCTATCAGACAACATCGTATGTGTTTCCGTCGTCGCAGTACGCGGCTGATCTGTTCACCCTGTCGACCGATGGAGACATTTACTCGCGCATGAGCAATCCGACCACCGCCGTCTTCGAGAAGCGCATTGCGGCGCTTGAGAACGGCATCGGCGCACTGGCGCTCTCGTCGGGAGCAGCAGCGTCGACCTACGCGGTGCTGAATATCGCCAAAGCCGGTGACCACATAGTCTCGGACAAGTCCATTTACGGTGGGTCGTACAATCTCTTCACCGCAACCATGGCCGAGTGGGCAATTGATGCGACGATGGTCGATGCCTCAGACCTGGCGCAGGTCGAAGCGGCGATTCAGCCCAACACCAAGCTGATTTTTGCCGAGAGCCTGGGAAACCCGAACTCGACGATTGTAGACATTGAGGCTATCGCGCAAATCGCGCATGCTCATAACATTCCATTAATTGTGGATAATACCTTTGCCACCCCTTATCTGTTTCGTCCACTGGAGCACGGTGCGGATATAGTTGTGCACTCCGCAACCAAGTTCATCGGCGGGCATGGCACTTCACTTGGTGGAGTGATTATTGATGGTGGCAAATTTGATTGGGCAGCAAGCGGTAAGTTTCCTGGTCTGACAGAGCCGCATCCTGGTTATCATGGCGTGGTGTTCACTGAGGTGGCTGGGCAGCAGGCGTATCTGGCTAAAGCCAGGTCAACATTGCTGCGCGATACGGGAAGCTGCCTGTCTCCTTTTCATGCTTTTATCTTTTTGCAGGGGCTAGAGACTCTGTCGCTAAGAGTTGAGCGGCATGTGCAGAACGCTCTGGCTGTTGTTGAGTGGCTAAGCGAGCATCCGAAAGTGCGGCGGGTAAATCATCCCAGTCTGCCGGATCATCGTGACTACGAGCTGTATCAGCGCTACTTTGGTAAGGGAAGTTGCGAGGGGACGGAGCCTGAAGATGGTGTCTGCGCTGCAGCAGGAGCTGGAGCAGGCATTGGAGCAGGGTCGATTTTCACCTTTGAGCTCGATGGAGATTTAAGTCAGGCGCAGCAGTTTGTTGAGAGTCTGTCGCTGTTCTCGCATTTGGCAAATGTTGCAGATGCCAAGTCGCTGGTTATTCATCCAGCTTCGACTACTCAATCGCAGCTAAGCGAAGAAGAGCTTTTGGCTGGGGGAGTCACGCCCACCACGATTCGGCTTTCGATAGGTATCGAGAACATCGTTGACATTATTGCCGATTTGGAACAGGGTTTTGCCAGCGTGTGAGTTAGAGGGTGGTTTTATCCACAGTATGAAGTGAAAGGTGGAGGAGGATGACGGTGAACGTATTAGCGATTTCTGGGGCAGGTAACAAGCGCAGAAACACAGCATCGATGCTGAAGAAGGCTTTCGATGGCGCGATGAGCGTTGAAGGCGCGACTGGCGAACTGGTTTACCTGTACGATTTGGATTTTAAGGGGTGCTACGGCTGCCATTCGTGCAAGCTGCTGGACGAGAACAGGCTTGGTCGCTGCGCTACCAGGGATGGCTTGACGGAGGTTTTGCAGAAAGCGATTGATGCAGATGTACTGCTGATTGGGTCGCCGATTTATTATGGCAATGTGACCGGTATCACGCGTGCTTTTATGGAGAGGTTCCTGTTTCCGGCAATGACCTATAACGTCGATCGGGTGCCGTTGTATCCAAAGCGCAGCAAAGTTGGCTGGGTGCTGACCAGCAATGCTCCATATGAAGCCTATGCAGAGTATGCGAAGTCATTGTGCGATTTGATGGGGCGGATGATCGGTGATGCTGAGTTTGTGATGGCAAACCAGACCCAGCAGTTTGAAGACTACTCGAAGTACGCTGCAACGCGGTTTGACGAAGCTGCTGTAAAGCAGCGCTATGCTGAGCAGTTTCCTGTTGATTTGGAGAATGCCTTTGCCATGGGCAAGCGCCTGGCAGAGTCTGTTTGATATTAGCGGGTAGAGCAGGCTCGGCAGGCAGTGGTTGCCTGGCGGCTAAGCGGGGAAAATGCGGGAAAATAGCAACTGCAAGCGAGCCAGGCGGCAGCACGCTGCCACTTGCAGCCGGTTGATATGTCGTATAATGATTCGCTGATTTAAGTCGGGGTGTAGCGCAGCTTGGTAGCGCATCTGCTTTGGGAGCAGAGGGTCGCAGGTTCAAATCCTGTCACCCCGACCAGTAGTCCATAGAGTGGTTTTACCACTCTATGTTGTTTCGCAAGTGGATGTACTCGGATAATTCTGCTCCGTACAACAGCTACGGCAATGGCGCAGCGACGAGTGTTTATGCATGCGGGTTCGTTGCCGATTCGCTTGAAGAAACAGAGCGACATGAAAGCTGAAACACTTGAAAGTGGCAATGTGCTTGCCTATCTGCTGCAAAACTTCGCCGAGAACAGCACCGAAGACAACTTTTTTGGCATTCTTCGCTGTCTGCGTGACTCTTTTGTCAGCGTCCCCTGTTCGTTGCGGATTAGCGACGAGGATGTCGAGCAGTTCGCTCATTCCCAAGTTGGCGATGTGGTTCAGTCAAAGGATGAGATAGGGATGAAGCCGGACATACTAATCAGCAACGATATACAGGAACGTGTTTTACCAGTATTCTCACAATCAGAGCAAATACCGGATGACTACGGTTCACATTTCTCTTACTTGAAGCTGCCCTTTTACGACGTTTGCGAGATGTTCAACGGCATGAAGGATGTGGCGGCCATCGTTGTAGACCCGTTCACTGTCAGCTTCACTTTGTCAGGAGAATTGGTGAATATCGTTATGGAACTGCCGTCAGAGATTGACGATGCGGAATAATGACTTGCATGATATTGATATAGAGAGCGAGCGACAATGAACAAGATATCCATCCGCTTTTTTAACGATAGAGAAGTCCGCGCTGTTTGGGACGACGAGAACTCCAAATGGTGGTTTTCAGTACTTGATATCGTTGGTGTCTTGCGTGACGAGGACGATTATGAAAAGAACCGAAACTATTGGAAGTATCTGAAAGCAAAACTGAAACGAGAGGGCAGCCAACTGGGTAGTGTGACTACCCAGTTCAAATTCACTGCCCCAGATGGCAAAAAACGTGCCGCCAATGTTCTTGACAATAGTGGCATTGTAGAGCTTGCCAAGAGCTTTCCAAGCAAGAAAGCCAATCGTTTCATCGAGTGGTTCACATTCAGTGGCGACACCATCGACGGTAAGAGCAAGTCAAAAGCATACGCGCTTTTCGATAGCTCTCTACTCGACACCATAGAGGTCGGTACCGTCAAAGGGCTACAGCAGATTCACGGCTACCTGTTCGGCGGGCTATACGATTTCGCCGGACAGATACGCAAGTCAAACATAGCCAAAGGCGGCTTTCAGTTTGCTATGGCGCGGTTCTTGCCGGAAACACTGAGAACCATAGAGCAGATGCCGGAGAACACACTAGAAGAAATCGCCGACAAGTACGTTGAGATGAATGTCGCCCACCCATTCATGGAGGGCAATGGCAGGAGCACCCGCATCTGGCTTGACCTGATTCTGAAAAAGCGATTGAAGATCTGTGTGGACTGGAGCCTGATAGACAAGAAGGACTACCTTGCGGCGATGGAAAGAAGTGTCGTGGACTCTACTCAGATAAAAGCCTTACTTGAATCCGTATTGACCGACAAAATAAACGACCGCGAGGTATACATGAAGGGCATCGATTACTCCTACTACTACGAGCAGGAAGACGATGTTTTCGAGGATGAGGAATGATAACCGATTATTCGTTCAAAGATATCTAGAAGCTGA
>WQXZ01000030.1 GCA_009781525.1 Coriobacteriia bacterium
GCTGTTCTCGGTGAAGATGGCGGTATATGTCACGTTCTGATAGACGCCACCGTTCTTCTGCGGTGCCACTGTCCGCTCACTCAGGTCGGTTGCATCCGTGGGAAGCGATGTCGTCCAGTGTGAGAAGGTATAGCCGGGGGCAGCAGTCGCTGTTGAACCCAGTGCCGTACCGGTAGCAGGAGCAACACTCTCGTTGGCGCGTGAGACGCTGCCGCCTGTCTCGGCGACATAGTAGATGGTGACGTTGGCGTTTTGGGTGAAGGTGGCCGTATAGGTCACTTCCTCGTAGATGCCGCCGTTCTTCAGCGGGAGCACTGTCGCACCAGTCAGGATGGTCACATCAGGATCAAGTGTTGTCGTCCAGCCTGTGAAGGTATAGCCAGGGGCAGCAGTCGCTGTCGAACCCAGTGCCGTACCGGTAGCAGGAGCAACACTCTCGTTGGCGCGTGAGACGCTGCCGCCTGTCTCGGCGACATAGTAGATGGTGACGTTGGCGTTTTCAACCCACTGGGCTTGTAGTGTGATGGACATGGTCTCATCGTCAATTGCTAGATCGCCGTATGAGTCAGCAACTGTAACGCCAGGCTTGCTACCACCAACAGAGACTTTCCACCCAACAAAGGTATAACCATCTCTGGTCGGTGAGGCAGGAAGAAGATTTGTTTGTGTCCAACTGACGTTTTCGAGTGGATTAATCGAATCCGGGGTTCCGCCAGCTGTGTCGTAGTAGACAGTGTAGTTGGATTTCTCTGTCCACTGAGCTTGTAGTGTGATTGACATCGTTGCGTCGTTATTAGCGAGATCGCTATAGGTGTCAGTTGCAACCACACCAGTCTTGTTTCCACCGCTGACGACGTTCCAGCCTGCAAAGGTATATCCGTCTCTGGTTGGTTCAGCTGGAAGAAGGTCTGCTTGTGTCCAACTGACATTGGTCAAATCAGCAATTGCAGGCAGACCACCATTTGTATCATATTTAACTGTATAGTTGCTGTTCTCTTCAAACACAGCGTAGATAGTTACAGAGGTTATTCTGTCGTCATTGTCTGCCAGATCTGCGTAAGTTGTTTCAGCGGTCACATCTGTTCCACCTGAGCGAGCGGTTTCCCACCTGACAAAGGTGTAGCCAGTTTTTACCGGATTCGATTCTGGCAATAGATTGCTTTGTGCCCATTTCACACTTTGAAGTGAATCTATCGGAGTTCCGCCATCAGTGTCGTAATTTACTGTGTAGCTACGCTCAGCCCACTGGGCTATATATCTAACGCCCTGGGTTACATTTGGTAGACGGGTGCCAAGAGGCCAGAAGCGTCCATTGCTGTCTAACCAACCTGTAAAGAAATACCCGAGCGATCTAGGTGTTGTGTAGTTTGCTGGAAGATAGGCATTCGGATCAGCGCCAATCTCTAAAGAATGTACTACCAATTCAAAACTACCCCATGCGCCTGGATCAAAGGTTACTCTGACTTTCTTAAATTCCACCCCGAGAAACTTATTGCCTGAAAAATTAACCAGTAGTTCGTAACCACCGCTGTTGAGCGGGTAGTTATACTCTGTCCCGTTCCCTAAATCGATACCTGTAACCGCATAGAGTATTCGTCCGCCTGGGTCTTTGACGATAATGAACCAAGTTCCTTTACCATTCTCAGTTGTTCGACCGACGATAAAACTATTCTCACCATCGTAGAAAGTTTGGGTACTTCCTGCAGAAGATCCTCCATAGTTGACCCACTGCGCTGTCAGGGTAATATGGCCAACCTGGTCTACAGGTACTCCATAATAAATAGTTGAACCGCCATTGATGGTCCAGCCGATGAACTCCTGATTCTCGCGAGTTGGAGAGCTGGGAAAGAACGGGGTGTCCTCAATGGTATAGGTGGATTGATTAATTGGTGCAAGTACTCCGCCGTTTGCATTGTAATCGATCGTGTAGACAATCGCCGTGAATTGCGCTGTCACTTCAAGGTCATCGTAAACTTCTGTAAAGCTTTCGTCCCACCCAGAAAAAGTGTAACCTTCTCTTGATGGAGCAGCAGGCGCAACAGCCGAGCCACCATCTTCCACGATATACTCGCCAAGCCAAACACCATTCCAATTCCAGAAGGTAACAGTATGCGAAGAATCGCCTAATGCCAGTGGCATGATACCAGCGGGCTCAGCTTCTTCCCAAACTGCGTACAGGGTGGTGTCAGCTTCGATGATGAATGAAACCAGAGCAGCTTCGTCCTCGGATGTCCCCAGGAAGAAGTCAGGCTCAGCCGCATCAGTTGTCAAAGCCCATCCAATGAACTTGTAACCGAAACGCAGTGGTTCCGGCTCGAACAATACTGAAACAACTTCGCCGGCTTCATACTTGGATTGATCAGATATCAGGCAGTAGCTCTCGGCAGCGTTATATGTCACTGTCAAGCCTTCTTCTAGTTCATCTGGTTCAAATCCTACGAAGCCTATCAGTTCGCCAGCTGTCACCACGAACTCCACTGCCTCTTCAACCCCATCTATATCTAGATAAAGGTCGTCTGCATCATCTAGGTCAGTGCTGGACTCTTCAGTTGCATCTTCATTTGAAGTTACTACGACTTCATCAGCGATTTCGTCATCGTTCGCAAACGCAGAAAAAGTCGGAAGAGTTCCGAGTATCATTAATGATGCCAGTGTTATTGATAGCATTTTGGCAAACAGATTACCGAGCTGAATCTTTGCACGCCGATAATCTGCATTACTGCTCTCTGCCATGACATAACCCCCTTTTTTGGCGCTACATGTGACTCCTACACATGCAGCTCATCCTCACAACGCGGGAAATAATATCACGCAGCTTAGTAAGAAAAGAATACTTGAGCACCAATATTCTATATTCGACACGCACAGAATGTGTTGTGCTTATTGGGCATTATGTTCTTTTTTGCGCATCAACCTCAGATATTTTTGAATTATGAAGAACCATATTATTGGGAGAAATCATTGCGAAACAGCAATCAAAGCACATCATCAATCAATTGTTACACTATAGACACACCTGCTTTTATCAGCACATTTAGCAATAATTAGCCGAATCTATTCTGTATTTCAAGGCTGATTCATTTATGCTACTGAATCTACAACATCTTCTGTATCATTACAATAATGAATACGTTTCTAGTACCATTTAGAATCAGCCATTTATCAAGAAGCTGAAGAAAGCTAATGCTGCCAAAGTGTAAAAATGTATACTCACTTAGTACCATATAATATGCGTAGAGATTACACTGGTTTATAGACTATCACTAGCTTTATCGCACCCTATTTTGACAAGAATTCAGCCAGAAGCTTGTACCCAGGATCGACTTTTCGACCGGTTTTTGCGGCTTCGAACTCTGTCAGGCGTACACCACTGTTCGGATCGATACCTGGGCCTGCCATAACAAAGGGAACAGGGTCAGCAGTGTGGCGCTTACTTAGAACAGGGGTCGGGTGATCAGGCAACGCTAGAATGCGCAGAGGGGTTTTATCCCCATAAGTTCTTAAACGGGATATTACTTCTCGGTCGATGGCTTCGACTGCCAGGCGCTTTCCTTCGATATTGCCATCGTGGCCTTCGGCATCAGGTGCTTCAATGTGAACGAAGACGATATCGTGCTGCTCCAGCATCGTCAGTGCACCCTCGCCCTGGGCGGCAAAGTCGTTATCAGGACCGTCGGATACGCCCGGGAAATCGTAGCGATCGATTCCTGTCAGAGCGGCAATACCCACCAGCAGATCAACACCGGAGTTAAGGGCGGCTTGCGATCCGTAGATATCAGCAAAGGCAGGCATGTCTTTCGGTCGCTCACCTGGCCAGAAGCACATCAAGCCAGTAGCTGTCAGCTTACCAGCTGCTGCTAACTTCGCATTCGCAGCTGATGAGGCAAGAATTGTATTTGCTCGCATCATGTAGTCGGCGATGAACTCTGCCTCTGGTCCTTTGGGTGGATAGTCAGCAACAGCCAGGTCGGTGATATTGTGCGCTTGGGCGAGCTCGGTCTGCATCAGACCTGGTCGTCCCTTAACCACCAGGTACAGGCGAAATCCTGTGCCCTTGTAGAGGGTGCATGTGTCATCGTCGAGCTGAGCCTTCAGCTCATCTGCAAGTTCACTGCTATCTGCACTGCTGATATTGCCGCAGGAATAGCTGACCATGATGCCGTCTGGTGAGACATGGCAGAGGTTGGCGCGTAGGGCTACCTCGTTCTCAGCCAGCTCGATACCAAGAGCCGAGAGCTCAAGTGCGCCTCGTCCGATCGGATAGTCAAGTGGATCGAATCCGACAATAGAGGTGCAGGCAGTGTTTGAGGATGGTTCTACACCCGGAGGGACGTTATATGCCAGCCCCACCTGCCCGGCTTTTGCCAGCGCGTCCAAGTGAGGTGTGTAAGCCAGCTCCAGGGTAGTGCGATTACCGTAGTGCGGAAGTGGCTCGCCTGAGGCTCCATCAAGTATGACAATAACATGCTTCATTAGCAGACCTTTCATTAGTTTCTGGTTGGTAGGAGGAAACCTGCGTGATGCATTCGCTGGTGCAGATGCTTACTCGTCAGCCGCATCTGAATCTGATTCTTGTTGAGCCAAAGCCAAAGCAAAACAGCAGTCAGACAGCCTGTTGATCAGCGGAATCACCAGTGAGTCCTCCTCAAGATCATCTGCGATTGCAACCAGCTCACGTTCTGCCCGTCTCACGATAGTGCGTGCAACATGCAGGGCTGCTACCTCGACCTTTCCTCCTGGCAAAATAAACTCTCTTGATCCAACCGCCATTCGGGTCTTGGCCTCCTCGGTTAATTGCTCAACAAGAGCCAGATGCTCAGGCTTGACCCTGGATTCATCAGTCACGTTGTTAGAAGGTGACAGTGCAACCTCATTCAGCACCAAAGCCAAGCCTTCTTGCAATGCATGGAGTGCTCTGGTCTCAAGTTCATTGCCAAACTGCTCGTTGATTGCCAGTACTAAACCAAGCCAGGATGACAGTTCGTCAAGAGTGCCCAGCGCGTTCATATGAGGATGATTCTTGCTTACACGACCAACCTTGAACAAATCGGTTTGGCCTTGGTCGCCTCTCTTCGTTGTAATCTTCGAAATTGCCATAATGCCTCCATATTGCAGGTGTGTCTATAGTATTGCCAAACGAGGTTTTATCCACAGATTGGTTATGATCGTTTCGAGCCTAATAGCAATACAGGCCCACCGAGTCCTCAGCAGGCCTGTAAGCAATTATACTCAATTGTTTAGGATCAGTAGTTCTGTGCCCACTCTTCGAAATAAGCCTTGGCGTGGTTGCAGACCGGGCAGACATCTGGGGCTTCGTCGCCGACGTAGATGTGGCCGCAGTTGGTGCAGATCCAGACGTTGACCAGCTCGCGCTTAAACACTTGGCCCTTTTCGACGCGCTCGATCAGAATCTGGTAGCGCTCTTCGTGTGCTTTCTCAATGGCTGCAACACCGTCGAACAGGGATGCGATGGTGTCGAATCCTTCTTCGCGGGCGGTTGCGGCGAACTCTTTGTACATTTCTGTCCACTCGAAGTTCTCGCCAGCCGCAGCGGCTTTCAGGTTATCGATGGTCTTGGGAACCTGTCCCCTGGCATTACCCTCGTTCTCAAGCGCCTTGAACCAGAGCTTGGCGTGCTCGCGCTCGTTGCGTGAGGTCTCGGCGAAGATGCATGCGATTTGCTCGAAGCCTTCCTTGCGTGCTTGACTCTCGAAGTATGAGTATTTGTTCGTGGCTTGGGATTCACCGGCAAAGGCAGCCTCGAGGTTGGCCTTTGTCTTGGAGTTTGCGAAATCTGTCATAGAAATCTCCTTCTTGCTTGTGGGGCCTGCGAAATCATATCTGGGGGGCTTGGCCCCACGACCCTCCATGATGTCGTTGAATACATAATAGACGAAGCAGCAGATTTCTTGTTGCGAGCTGCTGCAAAAAGCAGTGTCAGAAGGTGACTGTTGCACTGTTGTTACTTTATGTGTCCTTTTTGGTAGCATTTGAGGGGTGAGACGTGGTTTGGTAGAATTCTCTGAAGCTATTCTGAAAAGAAACGAGATAAAGTTGATTAATATAACCAGTTCAGACTCCCGCGACGAGGGGGCAGCGGCGGGCGGAGCGGAGGCAGCGACCGGAGCGGCGGCGGCCGGAGCGGCGGCGGCGGCCGGAGCGACAGCGGCCGGAGCGACAGCGGCGGGCGGAGCGACAGCGGCCGGAGCGGCGGCGGCGGCCGGAGCGGCGGCGGCCGGAGCGACCCCCACCAGAGCGGAAGCCCAACCAGACCACCCCACTCAGCTTAACTTTGCAACTATCGATTACGACCGCGAAGAGCGCTGCGGGTTTCCCGAAGTCATCTTCGGGCTTGGTAAGACGCCCACACAGATCGCCTCGATTATGGCAGCCTTAATCGAGCAGAGCGACGTTGTGCTATGCACTCGAGCTACTGCTGATGCAGCAGCTGCAACCATAGCTATACTGCCCGATGCAACCTATATCGAATCGTGCCAGATTCTCTATATCGACCGGCGAGATGGCGACCTGCGCATTCAGGGAAGCATCGCCACTGACGTGCTTCAAGCACCTGGTGGCAGCGGCAACGTCTTGGTCTGCTGCGCTGGCACCTCCGACCTCAATGTCACCGAAGAAGCCGCGATTACCGCGCGCATCATGGGTTCGCGCGTCACGATGATCACCGATATCGGCATCGCTGGAGTGCACCGCACCTTAAGTCACACTGAAACCCTGCGCACTGCTACCGTGATAGTCGTGGTTGCTGGCATGGAGGGAGCCCTTCCCTCTCTGGTCGCCGGCCTTGTCGATGTTCCTGTCATCGCCGTGCCCACCTCGGTCGGCTATGGAGCCAACTTCGGTGGACTTGCAGCCCTGCTTGGCATGCTGAACTCCTGTGCCAACGGAGTCAGCGTGGTCAATATCGACAATGGATTCGGTGCCGGCGTCATAGCCCATCGCATCAATGCACCTGCCTGGCTTACTGCAACACAGCCTTAAGTTGCGTAGGCTCGCAGTGATACCCGGCCAAAGACTGGAAAGCCTATGACATCCTTACATCCGCCTGCTCATCCTGCTGATACCTCAGCGAGTAGAACATTCTTCCGAGCACCTCGCCACATCTCGAGCCTGCCTGCAGACCAACCAGTCGCGCAGGCAAGCCAGCCGTCGACAAGCCAGGTTCCTGCGCAAGCTGCCGGTCTTCCGCCCACCACCCAATTCCTCCCGCAAGCTGCCGGTCTTCCGCCCGCTTCCCAGTCCCCTGACCGAATACTGCACTTTGACTTTGCAACAGGTGCATCTGGGGATAAGTTCTTGGGCGCTTTGCTTGAAGTCTGCGAGGCTTTAGGTCTGGCAAGGCTTGATAACCTTCAGGCTGTTGCTACCGCGCTGGTAGAAGGGGCGGTCATTGAGCGCAGCAGGGTTGTGCAGGGAGAAATCGCTGCCACGTCCATCAAGGTAAGCGAGCGACGTGCTCCGCACCGGCAGTGGTCAGGCATTCGCAGGATGATCGAAGATGCAGCAGCACAAGGTGTCCTCAGTGCCTCTGCGACAGCACTGGCAATCTCTACCTTTGAGTCAATCGCCATCGCCGAAGCTGAAGTGCACAACGAGCCGATTGAGCTTGTGCACTTCCACGAGGTCGGCGCGGCTGACTCGATAATCGATATCGTTTGCAGCTGCTACCTGTTCGACCTACTTGCTCCGAGTGCGGTTTATGCATCTCCTCTGGTACTTGGCTTTGGCACTTTCAAAGCAGCGCATGGCTTGATGAGCGTTCCCGCTCCAGCCACAGCGCTCCTGATTAAAGGGTTATCTGTAACAGCTGGTCCACACGAAGGCGAGATGACCACACCCACCGGTGCGGCACTCGCTGCTGCCTTTGTCACCCATTGGCAACCCTTTGTTGCTTTGCGTCCAATTGCCATCGGGTATGGGGCAGGAACACGAACGGTTACCGGTGCATCGAACACCGTACGTCTACTGGTTGGCGAGACTGCCGGACAGCCAATCACTTCTACCCAACAAGCCTTCACCCTTGAGAATGTCACGCTAATCGAAGCCAACATCGACCACCGCACGCCGGAAGCCTTGGCATTTGCTGCCGAAGAGCTATTGGCAGCTGGCGCACTGGATGTCTGGCAAGAGCCGATTACCATGAAAAAAGGTCGCATGGCATGCAAGCTTGCATTGCTTTGCCAGCCAAACCGAAGCGGAGAGTTCGCGCAGCTTTTCTTGGCGCTGACCGGTAGTTTGGGGCTGCGGATGCGCACTGTTGAACGCGTCGTGCTTCCCCGTCAGGAGCTGGTGCTTGACACTCAATGGGGGCCTGTTCGCTTTAAACAGGGACGCTTTTTTGAATACGAATTACCCGATATGCAAGATCGCAGCACAAAGGATGCGCCTGCTTCACCGCTCAACAATACCCGATGGATTCGCCCCGAACATGACGATGTAGCCCGCCTTGCTCGCGAGCACGACCTTGACTACCAAAGCCTCTACGATCAGTTGATGCTGTTGGTTGATGGCGTGTAACTGTAGGCTTACCGCTCACTGCCAAGGACGAGGAATCAGGGACATCAGGTAGTTGTTAGCCTTTCTGGGTCTGCCAAAGATACACACGAAGTGAGCTCCGTCGAACATCGTAATGCCCAATGCATTCCTGTTCAGCAGCATATAGCTTTCTTTACCAGCGCTGGCAATTGCGCCAACCTGTATCCGGAATAACTCCTGACGCACTTTGCCCTTTTTAGTTGCGTTTGTCTGAATAGCGCGATTTATGCTATACGCCAGAATTGAAGCCATCCCGCCAAATAATCCCCCACCTACAGCACCACCAGGAAACCATAGATAAATGGTACTAATGACAACTATTATGCAGATGAAAACTATCGACAAAATCGCCGAAAGAATCATATGCGATGACTTATAAATCACAATCTCAGCCGGAGTGATCACAGCCCACCCATTAATCCGCGTCTTATCTGGTAATACAAGAACGATACTGTCTTCCATGCTGCCTCTCCTCTCACCCCAAAGGACACGGCTACTTCGCGGAATCGCTCAGCTGTGTCAGCACAAACTCGACAGACGGACGCGGCCTACCGAAAAGGCAGACCAGATGTGTTCCGTCTTTCATCGTCAAGCCTAGTGCATTCTGGTTCATTTGAAAGCGTTCGATTTCTGCGCCTGTTATGGCTCCGAACTGAATCTTAAACAGTAGCTCGGTAAACCTGCCCTTTTTAAAGGCATTCTTGTTTAGGATTCTGGTAAATGAACTTCCGAAAGCCCCAGCAAGCCCCCCGATAATCACAGCTCCCAATATCCCCCCTGGAATAAGCCCATACATGGTGCCAAAGGCTACTGCGAGAAAAATCACCAGTAGTGTAATAAACAGCGACAAGAAATTTTGCTGCGTCTTATACACTAAGATCTCTTTCTCGTCGATCACAGCCCAGCCAGCCACCCGCTTACTATCAGGTAGCACAATAATGATACTGTCTTCCATATGGCTTCTCCTCCCGCTAGCCTAGCCTCTCAATCAGCAGGTCATTAATCATTTTGGGATTACCTTGCCCCTTCATCTCGCGCATTACTTGCCCGACAAAGAACCCAAGTAGACCGGTCTTGCCAGCCTGATACTCTGCTACCTTATCAGCATTCTCGGTCAGTACCTTGGCGACAACAACCTCAATAGCACCGCTATCAGAAATCTGCTGCATGCCGCGCTCAGCGACAATCGCAGCCGGTGACTTTCCGCTCTGAGCCATTTCCGCAAACAATTCCTTGACCTGTCTGGACGAAATCGTCTCACCCAGCGACAGCATAACTAACTCAGCAATATCCGCAGAACTGAATGCCGCTTCATCTAGAGAAACCCCCGATTGGCGCATCCAGGCACTGACATCATTCAACAGTAAATTGGCAATTGCTCGGGCGATTTCATATCTGGATAAACCCTCGTCTGCGCCTTCGCCAGCGGTAGCTGCTAGTACAGCGGCATCGAAGAACGCAGCCAATTCAGGATCTACCGCCAGAGTTGTTGCATCTTCAAAAGGCAGCGCGAACGTATTCAGATATCTCTTTATTTTGGCATCGGGAAGCTCTGGCAGGCGGGCGCGGATAGATTCGATGAACTCGTCGTCCAGATGGAAGGGCGGCAGGTCTGGATCGGGAAAGTAGCGGTAATCATCAGCGGTTTCTTTGGAGCGCATCGCAATGGTGCGTTGGGTGGCAGGCTCCCAGTGGCGGGTCTCCTGGCGTACCGTTCCACCGCTTTCAAGCAGCTCCGCCTGGCGACAGATTTCATAGGCTAGCCCATCGTGCAGATTACGAAAACTATTCATATTTTTCAGCTCGGTTTTAGTGCCAAGTTTAGTGTCGCCACGGCGGCGGATGCTGATGTTGCCATCGCAACGGAGCGATCCTTCTTCCATGTTGACGTTGGAGATGCCGAGAGCCAGGAAGATCTGGCGGAGCTTCTGGAGAAACAGTCTGGCTTCTTCAGGCGTGCGTAGGTCTGGTTCGGTGACCAGCTCGATCAGCGGTGCTCCGCAGCGATTGTAGTCGACCAGAGAGTATGTCGAGTTTGTGATGCGACCGTCGGTACCGCCGACATGAACCAGCTTGCCGGCGTCTTCCTCCATGTGAATACGAGTGATGCCGATGCGGGTGCGATAGCTGGAGCTGGGGGCTGTGGGGGCTGCGCCAGCTGCGTCGCCTGCTGCCTCACCATCCGAATCACCAAGCATCTCCACGCTGCTCAGGTCGACACGTTGGTTGGCCGCCTTTCCGGTGACCTCCAGCTCAAGCTCGCCCTTCATGCAGAATGCTACCGGTCCTTGCGTGATTTGGTAGTTCTTGGTCATATCAGGATAAAAGTAATGTTTGCGATAAAACATGGTATCGGGCATGATCTGGCAGTTCGTAGCCAAGCCAGCCATGATAATACTTTCGATAGCTGCCTTATTCGGCATTGGTAAAGAGCCAGGTAAACCCAGGCAAATCGGGCAGACCTGGGAGTTAGGTTCTTTGCCATATTCAAAAGTGCATGAGCAGAACATCTTGGTATTTAAGCTGGTCAGCTCGGTGTGTACCTCTAGTCCGATAACTGCTTCCCAGTCTTGCAGAACCTCTTCAAGTTGTTTCATGCCACACCTCCTTCGATATTGTCAGTAGCCTCATCCTCTTCGCACGTGCAGTCCTCGCACTTCTCATGCTCTGCGCCCTCTGCACTCGTAGCGTGCGCAGTGTGTGCAGCCCCACCAGCTAGCGATACGCCGACTGCCGCGCCGGCAGCGCCTCTGATGGTCTCTTCGATGGCAGCGAATCTGCCGATTCCTGCAGTGGCAGTGGCTCGCACTGGCATATCAACAGGAGCCAGCCGAGCAATTGAATAGGTGCTCTCCAGAGCAGCCGCAACCCTAAAGATATTCTGGTCAACCAGCTGCGGACCCAGTATCTGCACGCTGACCGGCAGCCCCGTATCGCGGCCAAGACCAACCGGCAGGCTCATTCCACCGTTACCCGCGATATTGGCTGGAACTGTAAAGATATCCGACAGATACATACTTACCGGATCAGTAACCTCGCCGAACTTGAACGCCGCCCGTGGACTGGTCGGTGTAACCAGTGCATCGCAAAGCTCGAACGCCTGTCGGAAATCCGATGAAATCAGAGTGCGGATCTGCTGAGCCGGAATGTAGTACTGGTCATAGGTTCCAGCCGACAGCAAATAGCAACCTAACATAATCCGCCGAATCACCTCAGGGCCAAAACCGCGCGCTCTGCTCAACTCATAGAACTCGTTCAGATTTGCAGCATCGGTCTCAGAATATCCATAACGCACCGCGTCAAACTTGCTCAGATTCGAGAAAGCCTCAGCCGGACCGATCACATAGTATGCAGCCATGGCTGCGCGAGCATGTGGTAGTTCTATGGGGATAAGATCCGCGCCCATCTGCTCGAGGCGCTGCATGGCATCCTCAATGGCAAAGAGCATCTCAGGCTGCAGGCCATCCATCTCAAGATAGGCAGGAACGTAGCCGATGCGCATCCCATCGACTCCCGCTTGCAGGTAGTCACTCATCTTGGCAGTCGGTTTCTGCGACATTGTGTCAGCCGGATCAAAGGTAGCGATGACATCGGCAACTGCAGCCACGTCAGCCACGCTACGTCCGAGTGAACCTGCCTGATCAAGCGAAGAACCGAAGCCCACCACGCCATGTCGCGACACCATGCCGTAGCTGGGCTTATAGCCAACCACACCACAGAAGCTGGCTGGTTGGCGTATCGATCCACCGGTATCGCTGCCAAGGGCAACAGTTGCCAACCCTGCTGCTACAGCAGCTGCTGACCCTCCAGATGAGCCACCGGGAACACGCGATAAATCCCACGGGTTGTAAGTCGGTCCGAAAGCCGATGTCTCTGTGGAAGAGCCAAACGCGAACTCATCCATATTTAACTTACCAAGCACCAGCGCACCGGCATCGATGACATTCTGAACGCAGGTCGCGGTGTATGGCGAAACGTAATCTTCAAGCATCCTGGACGCGCAGGTGGTGTTGGTTCCAGCCAGGTTCATGTTGTCTTTGAAGGCGACGGGGACACCCACCAGCGGGCCAAGCTCGTCCGGGATAGTACCGACGGGCGCGTGGTGCAGCGCCATGTCGATTTTGCGAGCGGTCAGCAGAGCCATGTCGTCAGTTGCCTCGATGAAGGCTCCGATCTCACCGTCGATGGCAACGATGCGCTCAATGGCAGCTTCGGTTATCTCGTAGGCAGTGAAGTCGCGGGCTGCCAGTCCAGCGCGGATGTCGGCGATGGAGAAGGTTGGGTAGACGTGCGTGAGGTTGCTCATTGCTCCTCCTCACCGGTTAGTATGGTTGGCACCTTGTACTGGCCGTTCTCGTGCGATGCCGCATTTGCAAGCGCATCCTCGACGGACATGCTGGGGATTATAGTGTCCTCGCGCATGATGTTTGTGAAGGTTGCCAAGGGGTGATAAGTAGGTTCAACATCGGTCAGATCAAACTCGCTGAGTACCTCACTGGCTGTAATAATCTGGTTCAGGTCGGCAGTCAGTTGAGTCACCTCGTCATCGCTAAGTGCGATGCGGGTTTCAAAGGCAATTTGCCGCACCTGTTTCTCAGTTAGAGACATGCTTTCTCCTTTACGATTCTTAACTGCCCTATTATAGCGATATCTCGTTGGGGCGTATTCACGAAGGTGCAGGTATCGGGAGTGTCGCGGGGCACTGCGGTGAGGCGCGGGAGGACGCGGTGCGGTAGGGTGCGGGAGCGTCGCGGGGCACTGCGGTGAGGTGCGGTAGGACGCGGGAGCGTCGCGGGGCACTGCGGTAGGGTGCGGGAGGACGCGGTGCGGTAGGGTGCGACAAGACACCTGCAGCCGTCGCTCACCGCAAGTAGCCACCGGCTGAGACCACTACCTGTTGCCGCCCTAACCTCCAACCTCTCCGTATACACCCGTATACACCATTCAACAGCCCCCGCGTCAAAAAATCCGAGTTAGTGGCAGAGATTGACGATTGTGGGGGTTTTAGCGTAATCGGTAACTCCCAGAGTACTCGATAGTTTTATGAACAAGGCTCTGACCTGCGCATTTCGTAACCGTCAAAACGTAGACACGTTGAAGCCGGTTATTTGATGTCTTACTGTGTTACTGACAGTTAATATGCTGTCGGAACCTTGACATGATCTGGCAGCGTATCACTCCATGGCATGATAC
>WQXZ01000031.1 GCA_009781525.1 Coriobacteriia bacterium
CTTAGCTCCTATGTAGGCATCGTCTATCTCGACGTTTGTGGATAAAACGATTGTAATGGAATCATCAGCCATTGCACCACGAAGTCGCTGCAGGATGCGATAGGCTGTCTCATAGGCAACACCAATCTCTAAAGAAAGCCTCAAAGCTGACATGCCACGCTTATCATGGGTCACAAGGTAGATTGCTAGAAACCACTTAAGTAAGGGGATCTTCGTGTTGTGCATCGCTGTATCCTTGGTCAACGATTCTTGGTAGCGGCAGCGGTTGCATTGATACTCTCGCCTTTTACTGATCTTCGAATAGCCTCTATATCCGCATTTGGGGCAAAGATAACCCTTTGGGTATTTAATGGTGAACAAATGCTGTTCGCAGGATGCCTCATCGGGGAATGCATCCATGAACTCAATCAGGCTCCTGATCTTCTTAGGCATGGTATACCTCCTAATCATCATGCATTGGGCTTCAAGGATTAGGGTAATGCATTTGTCTTTCCAGGTATGTCCAGCTAATAGCCCACTTATGACGTTTCTAGGGATTCAAATAAAGGATAAAACTCAGGCTCTTAGCGCCTGCTCAGATTGCCCTGAAATGTCCTTACTTGCTGCTACAGCAAAATCACTCCCAGGTAAGACTCGGTTTCTTTTTATTAGTAGCACAATCAGTTAGATAGAGGTTTATCAAGGTTTGATAGGGAATGCCTGTCGTGTCTGCCAGCTGCTTAAAGTAGTCAATCGCACTCTCTTCAATGCGAATAGTAATCTGCCTCTTTAAGCTTTTCGAATACGGGTTTGACCTGGAGTCAGTAAAGTCATACTCAGCTCTCATTTTTTCAACCATAGTGTTTTGCCTCGTTTTTCGTAGCTTTTCTCGCTGATATTATCCTTATTATTTCATCGTTTTGCCGGTAGCAGTGGCAAACAACCAATAGTCTGAGCATCTGGCTGATGCCAAGAATGATAAACCTGCTTTCATCAGCAGAGTGATCCGGATCATCAATTACTCGTGCATAAGGGTCAGCAAATACAGTCCTTGCCTCATCAAACGAGATCTGATGCTTGGCTATATTCTGCTCGTTCTTCTGCTTGTCCCACTCAAACTGTAAGTCATTCATACATATATAATAATTACAAAATAATTGAATGTCAATAAGAACATGGGAGCAGATATTAGTAAAATTAATGACAGTTCCTAAACTCCGCAGATGTTTGTCCTATACAAGAACCAGCCCTAACGCACTTGCTATCGTTATCTGGGTCTTCGTGACAGGCAGGTAAAGCTCCTCACCGTCGCTGGTGACGACATACTGCAGCTTCCTGAGCTCCAGCATCGCCTTCTTCAACGCCATCGTCTCAGTCGCCTTATCTTTCTGTAGCAGGCTGAGCATACGGGAACGAAGGATCAATGCTATGAAACCGACGAACGCCTTACCTTCAGTGCTCTGTTGGGTATGCGTCTTAAACCTCTTGAAATCGATTCCGTTTTTCAGGTCGTCAAACACCTTCTCCACTTCGTCCCGCCTGCGGTAGAGCTTTAAGACACCTTGTGGGTCAAGTGTTTCGTCATTGGTGATGAAAACGATGAATCCAGCTTCGGCAAGCGCGCCTGCCACTGCAGCATTGTCGCGTGAGAACATGAGGGGCTTTGTTTCATGGGTATCAGAGAACGTGAAGAAGTCACGGTACTTCTTGGCGATACGTCGTCCTGATGCCTTAGCAAGCTCGCCTTCCAGTCTGTCGATATAGGCATACAGTGCACGTTCCTGTTCAGCGAAGCGGCTGGAATCATAGAATACGTGAGCTGAGAGCTTACGGCCAAGCAGATCGAACTCCGTACGCATGCCGTAGCAACCCTCATCCGCCATCCAGTTGGCTGGATCTTTGATGCCAGACCCGATTCTCATGATCAGTGAGCGAGCATCTTTTCGTGAAGGGGGGCATGGAGCTAAGAAGCGCAGGCTGGCCTCCTGCATATATGCGAGGTTGCTCTCTGTGACGAACTCCTTGTCGAAGACGAACCCAACATCATCTATCCCCAGCTCATCGGCATCACCCATCATGTGGCTCAGATGGCTCTTATCGACGATCGATCCGTTGTAGAGCGTGTAGTACAGTGGCAGGCCGCTTGCCATACCGTAGAACATACCGATGTTTAACTGAAGCAGGGACTCTCCATCCCTGTTATGACCCCACTCGGCTTTCTGAAGAGAGCTGGAGTGGGTCGATATGGAGGTGACATCATAGGCTATATGACTGTTATCGGCATGCTCTTTTACCCATTGTCTGAAAAATGCCATGCGCTCCGCATACGATATCGAGGCAAAGAGCCGTGATGTGCTCTGTGAGGTGAGCAGCTGATCAGGCGCATCGGTGACATCGAGCCAATCGTCGATGTAGGCCATTACATTACCGCATTCTGCGATATACATGGCAGCAGTGAGTATCGCTTTATGCTTATCTGGGAACGCTTGCTCAAGTGAGGATGTAAGCCCAATCATCTTCGCCAGAAACTCGAAGGCACCAGTTAGACCGCCTGAGCGGATCTCGTCTATCATAACAGCCCTTTCCGGTCGAGCAGCTTCAGGGAACAGTTCGAAGTAACGGGTGTTTGGTATTAGAGAGACACCATCTTCAGCGAGCTTTCCAATGAGGGCGGTGTCGCTGGTCGGTTTCCCCTTATCATTGCGATAGGCTCTGATAGTTCGATAGATATAGATCGTCCCACCTGCTCCCCGCCTGCGCACGATTCCTTTTTTTGGCATTTCGACCTCAGGTAGCTCCCTGCGTCCCATCAGATACCTCCTCGATTCTCTACGTATAGTATAGACTATCCTATACTTCTCGCATACCAAAAGTACTTGAGAGATAAAAACAAGAGAATCAGTTTCTGGTATCAGCCTGCAAACGCACTAATAAGTGCAGGTGGATATACTAAATCGCCTCAGTGCGTGGCCTCAAAAGCTAGATCAACATATTCTTAAACATGTGTATAGGATAATCTTATGCGGAGTTTAGGGACAGTTAGTGGCAGAGTCCGGCTGGCAATTAACCATGACAGACTTCTATTGACACTTCTGTTGACAAGCGAAGGGGAGACGCTTATATTGTTAAATGTACCGACGGTCGGTAGAATTTGATGGGATGGCGAGAGTGGGGGGCGAGAATGGCAAGAGTTTACAAGCGCTACGATGAGCGATTTACTGAAATCTTAGATGTTTCAGAGAACCTGTTCAACTCAAAAGGTTATGAGAAAACCACAATCAACGACATACTCGACGGCGTACAGATCGGTAAAGGTACTTTCTATCACTACTTCAAATCAAAAGAAGAAGTGATGGATGCTGTAATCACGCGAATGGCTGGCTACGCAAAAGCTGCCTCACAAGCTATCGCTGACATGCCGAATCTGACGGCGCAAGAAAAGTTTATTAAGGTGTTCACCAATCAGGCCATCCAGTACGACGGAATGGTTGAGCAGCTCCACCACAACGATAACAGCGCCTTGCACCTGAAAAGCCTGACCGAAACCATACTTGCTATCACACCTGCGCTGACACAGATCATCGATCAGGGTATTGAAGAAGGGGTGTACCAGACACCTTACCCGCGGGAAAGCTTTGAGATTCTATATACAGGAGCTCAATTCTTACTAGACCAGGGATTGTTCAAGTGGTCGCTCGAAGAATTAATCCAAAAACTAAAGGCGTTCGTGCATATCATCGAAACAGTACTCGGCACTGAACAGGGTCATTTCAATTTCATGTATCAAATATATGGCATTCCGTATGCCATAGAGCCAAGTCAACAATAGAAGGGAGCCACATGCAAACCCTCATCGAAGTCAACGGCTTAAAAAAGAGTTATAAAGACAAAGAGGTAATCCACAGCATAGATTTCAAAGTCGGTGAAGGCGAAATCCTATGTTTTCTTGGCCCCAACGGCGCAGGCAAGAGCACGACAATCAACATCATCACCGGGGCGTTGCGCTGCGACAGCGGAAGCATTCAGTACCGTGGTGAGAGCATATACAAAGACCTGATCGGCTATAAATCACACCTCGGCATTGTTCCGCAGGACTTGGCACTGTACGAAGACCTATCTGCGCAGAAAAACGTGCTGTTCTTCGCGTCCCTGTACGGATTAAGGGGAGAAGACCTCGCTGAAGGTTGTCGGTTTGCCATTGACTTTACGGGATTATCGGATAGGGCAAATGACAAGGTCAGTACCTTCTCTGGCGGCATGAAGCGCAGATTGAATATCGCTTGTGCCATTGCTCACAAACCCGAGCTGCTGATTATGGACGAGCCGACCGTAGGCATTGACCCACAATCCCGAAACCATATTCTTGAGGGAGTGAAGCAGCTCCGTGATCAGGGAATGACCATCCTTTACACCACACACTATATGGAGGAGGTCGAGGAAATATCGACTCGCATCATAATTATGGATGAGGGAAACATCATCGCCGAGGGGACGAACGAATCCCTGAAAGCCGGTATTGAGGGTGATCGGCACTATCGCATTGCTGTTGAATATGAAGCCGAACCGGGCGATGATGCGCTGATGCGAATTGACGGTGTAAAAAAAGTAGAAATGGATAACTGCATCATCGACATAACCACAGATCGGAAGAAAGAGAATCTCGACAAAATCATTGCAGCATTGATTGGCAGCGGTGTGAAGATAAATGATCTAAGCGCAGAAACCGCCAGCCTTGAAACGGTGTTTTTGCAAATGACCGGTAAATCGCTTCGGGATTAGGTAACCACAATGTACAGATTCAAAAGTGTTTTCATGTTGGACTTAATGAACCAGCTCTCCAATCCGATGTGGGTATTCTATGCGATCGGGTTTCCGATTGCGCTGATACTTATTCTGGGCTTTCTTATCAGTGGAGGTTACGGCGAAGCCGTATCGTCATACGATTATTTCGGGGTTGCGCTTATGGTGTTCAGCGTTTTCAACGCGGCGACCTTCTCCGCAAACAGTTTTATGGAAGAACGAATCAAAAAGCCGAATATGCGTCTGATCTACTCGCCCATAAGTCCGATAAATATATATTTATCAAAGATTCTTGCTTCGTTTGCGTTCTGTTCAATGGCATACACTTTTGTGGCAGTTTTCCTGCGATTTGTGGTTGGAGTTAACTACGGTGGCGCTAATGCATGGGCACCGTTTGTCATTATGCTAGTGGGCAACTTCTTTTTTGCGGCATTGGGTGTTCTGGTTTGTTGCATCTTACGAGATGAGGGAACCACGAACAACATCCTAAGTCTGATATTCGCGATTATGTCGCTGCTTGGCGGGGTATTTTTTCCGGTCGATGGCCTTGGTAAGGCTGTCGCAACTGTAAGCTGGATTTCACCCGCAAGGTGGATGATCACAGCTTGCCTGCGCATTATCTATGACGGCGACTTTTCGATGTTTCTGCCGGTTTTTGGTTTGCTTATCGGACTATCCGTACTTGCTGTTGTGTTGTGTGGCAGGCTCTTTAAAGGGGAAGATTACTTATGAGGGTTTTCATCTCAGTACTACTGAATAATTCTCGGCGCTTGATGGAGCAGAAACAAAGATTATTACTGTTTCCGATTCTGACCACTGTGGCGATTGCTGGAGCGATATTTCTCAATACGCAAGCAGACAAAGCAGGAAATATCGCTATTGTTTCTTCAGGTGTCCTTGTTCCATCATTCGAGTTTTTGAACGTGACACTGCTTGACGAATCACCCCCACTATCGGAATTGGTGGCGGGGAAATATGATGCCGTAATTGCATTTGACGAGCAGGGAGGATACGAGATCCAAACGTTTAAAAGCGATGAATACAGGCAGATGCTTGAAGCTGTTATCGAAGACCCGACATCGATTCAGATCAGCGATATCGGGGTGCGGGGCAATGGAACCAACATCATCGGATTTATTATGATGTTCGTTCTGATGCAAGGCGCCTCCTTAATGTTTATGTTTGCAGAAGACAAAGAGAAAAAGCAGATCCACCGCATTGCAGCATCGCCTGTTTCATTTGTTGGCTACCTTTTCGCGTACAGCTTTTTCTGCTTCGCGTTTTTGTTTATAGCGACAGCAGTAATGCTCGGAATCGCGTTTATCGTACCTGGCGTTGACATGGGCTTCGGTTTTTTCACGTATCTGTCACTTATTGCACTTCTGTGTGCTTTGTCTACGTCGTTCGGACTGTTTCTGGTTTCGCTGTTCAAAAGCGCAGACACTTCCAATATGGCCAGCTCCGCGAGCGTTGTGCTGACTTCGGTGTTAGCGGGCAGCTTCTATTCGTTCGATAAGGGAAATGGTGTTTTAGCTGCGATTATCAAGATACTGCCGCAGAAAGCAGTGCTTTCGCTTTCTGAATCGTTAGAGCAAGGTTTGAGTATATCCTCGTGGTTTTCCGATTGCGCATATGTTTTCGTACTGATAGCGATTTTCATGTCAATCGCAGTGACGAAAACACGGAAGGACTACATGAGAAGGTAATATGCCTTCTACCAAGCTAGGACACGAGAGCCTCACTGCTGTCGAGCCAGTGGTGCGCAAGCGCTGGCAAAGAGGGAGCAAGCGCGGACTCAGGTTGGATTTGCGATTGACAGGGTTATACTGGTACTATATGATTCGCCTTTATTTTCATTTGAGCATGTGTTTTGCGCAACTCTGACAGGTAGTAATTAGTTGACATTTCGGTCAAGGGAGTTCTTTAGATGGAAGAACTGTTGCTTTTGGTATTTCTGATACCGATTATAGGATCATTCCTATTACCGCTGGTGGCTAAGTTTTCTGAGACACTGCGAAACGTACTGTCGCTCGTCTTTGTTCTGTCGGCTTTTGCCTGTTCAGCTGCGCTGGTTCCGTCAGCTATGGCTGGCAATCCTGCTTCGGTTCACTTCTGGTTACCGATGGGTTTTTCGTTCGGATTCTCAGCTGATGGACTGGCTGTGTTCATGGCGCTGATCGCTTCGTTTGTCGGAGCGATTATCGTTATCTACTCATTCACCTACATCGAGCATAGCGATCACAAGAACGTCTACTATCTGATGGTTACCCTGTTCATCGGAGCGATGATGGGCTTGGTGTATTCGACAAATCTGATTTTCATCTACATTTTCTGGGAGATATCAGCAATCAGTTGTTGGCAGCTAATCGGTTACTATCGCGAGCCAGAGCACGTGCTTAGAGCTGACAAAGCCTTCCTGATGACAGTCTTCGGTGCACTGGTAATGCTGGCAGGATTCGTGCTGGTCTATCAGCAGACAGGAACCTTTGACATCACCGAAATGCAAGGAGCCGAGCTGGGCAACGCTGCAGTGTTGCTGATTTTAGTCGGGCTACTAAGCAAGTCAGCTACTCTACCCCTGCACACCTGGCTACCTGATGCGGGTGTTGCGCCTTCGCCGGTTACGTCCTTGCTTCACGCAGCAGTATTGGTAAAGATCGGTGTCTATGCCTTTGCCCGCTTTTTCATATTCAGCTTCAACGTTGACCCGATGTGGCACAAAGTGGTACCGATTGTTGCGGCTTGCAGTGCAATAGTTTCAGCAGGTGCGGCAATGGTCGAGTACGACATCAAGCGCATCATTGCATACTCAACCATCAGCCAGATTGCTTTTATCTTCCTGGGACTGTCAATCAACAACAAAATCGGTGTTGCTGGTGGGTTGCTCTACATTATGATGCACAGCCTGGCTAAAGGTGGATTATTCCTATGTGCCGGCGTTGTCGAGCATAGCACTCATACTAAAGACATCCGGCAGCTTGGCGGACTGATTAGAACTATGCCGGTCACGGCTGTTGCATTTCTTATCTGTGCCTTCTCAATCATGGGTTTGCCGCCACTAGGAGGATTCTTTAGCAAGTATATGGTAGTCAGCGGCGCAGTCTTCGCTGATAGCCCCTGGATTGCGACTGTTTTCATCTTTGGCACCCTGATGACGATTATCTATCTGATGAGGGTATTCAATGCCGTATTTCTGGGAACTTCTCCCGCTAAGATCGTAGACATTCACGAAGGTTCTCGTTCGATGGTAGCTAGCGCGCTTAGCCTGGCAGTGTTCTCACTGATTGGGGGTCTTTTGATTTATTATCCCTCTGAGTTCGTGCAGACGGTCATAGCACAGATTGGCGGGTTGCTGTCATGAGTGAATGGATGATTTTGCTTCCGATTCTTGTTCCGGCGGCTGGTGCTGGCGTGGTGTTCTTGCTGCCAAAGCAGCTCACTGCGATTCAGCAGGCGGTTGCGATGCTGACCGCTGCCGCTGGACTGGCTATTACGATTCTACTGTTCGGGCGCGAGCTCACCTTTACAAAGAACTGGGTCGGCTTTGGCATCTACTTTGACCTGCGCCTCTATAGCTTCTCGGCGATGATTCTGATTGTCGCTGCTTTTGCATTTCTGACCGTTCTCTATGCATCTGTCTACATGAAGGATAGGGGCTTCTCTCGCTCCTTCTATGGCTTTGTACTGTTGGCGACATCATTCGTTTCCGGTGCGATGCTGGCCAACAATCTGGTGCTGATGCTATTTTTCTGGGAGGGCTTGCTGGGCATTCTGTTCGCTCTGGTCTACACAGGTGGACGTGAAGCCAGCCAGACCGCTATCAAAGCCCTGGTGATCAATGGTTGCGCTGACCTCTGCCTGATTCTGGGCGTTTGCATCACCGGTTGGCAAGCGGCGACTTTTACTATGGATCAGATCTCGCTTCCCCTGATGAATTATTGGACGACTTTCGGATTCGTGATGATGATGATCGGGGCAATCGGCAAGGCTGGTTCGATGCCGTTTCACTCTTGGATTCCGGATGCCGCAACCGATACCAATGCTGCCTTTATGGCTTTCCTGCCAGCCGCTCTCGACAAGATCTTAGGTATCTACTTCCTGGCTCGCATGACACTTGACCTGTTTGTTGTGATTCCCGGATCCAAGATGTCCCATACCATGATGATAATCGGCTGCATCACTATTATTTTCGCAGTGCTGATGGCTTTGATTCAGAAAGACTACCGCAAACTGCTCGGCTACCACGCGGTCAGCCAGGTAGGATATATGATTCTTGGCATCGGTACAGCGCTAACCGTGGGCATTGTCGGTGGACTGTTTCATATGGTTAACAATGCCCTCTACAAGGGCTGCCTGTTTTTCACAGCCGGGTCGGTTGAGATGCAGACTGGCACAACAGACCTGAAAGTTCTCGGAGGACTTGGTCGCAAGATGCCGGTGACTTTTGCGGGCTTTATGGTTGCGGCTCTCTCGATTACCGGTGTACCACCCTTCAATGGGTTCTTCTCCAAAGAATTGATTTTTGACGCTGCTCTACAGAGCAACGTTATCTACTTTGTCATAGCTGCTGCTGGAGCTTTCTGTACAGCCGCATCATTTTTAAAGCTGGGACACACGGTCTACTTTGGAGAAGCACCACGCAATCTCAGAGACACGCGCGAGGCTCCTTGGCCGATTCTTGTGCCGATTGTGGTTTTAGCTTTTGCTTGCGCTCTGTTCGGCGCCTACAACGTGTTACCGCTCCAGTATCTGATTGAGCCGATTCTGGGCGAGAGGCTGCACCATACCTATTCAGGTCTACCGCATAGTTGGCTGCTGCCTGCTATCTCCGCTGTGATTCTAGTACTGGCTGTGCTGAACCATCGTTATGGTGTCAAGAAATCAGGCAAGCCGGTTGGTGCTGTCGATCATATCCACCATGCTCGACCACTGCGGTCGCTGTATGACTACGCTGAAGCCGGGAGCTTTGATCCTTATAAAGGTGTTAGCTCAATGCTTGAGTCACTGGCTATCATACTGATGGGTATCGACAGGTTGATCGACTGGGTATACACAGGCTTTGCCACCGGTATCGCTACACTGGTGGCTGATGGAATTGGACGCGTACATATCGGAAAACATTGGATGTATGTATTGTGGACCTTGGCAGGTGCGGTTGTGGTCATCGCTATCGTTTTCGGGATAGGAGGCTAGTACTATGCCTGTTCTGTTTTTGATGGTTCCACTCTGTGGCATCTTTTTGCTTAACCTGCCGAAGCGAAGCATAGCTGCCAAATTCGCATCCTGGCTGGTAGGTTTGATTTGCGTGCTGCTCGGAGTTTTAGCAGCAACCAGTCAGATGGCATGCTGGAAGCCATTCAACGAAGCCTTCGTGCTACCGTTTTCTGACCTGTTGAGTGTTGACTGGTTCTCGGCTGTGATGCTATTCACGATTGCCATGGTTACTACAGCAGCCAATGCAGTAGGTTTTGATGGAGAAGATCGCAAGAAGGTTTTAGCAAGATCGCTGCTCCTGATTTGTCTGACCGGCATGAATGGCATTGTCATGGTGCGCGATCTGATGTCGGTCTACGTGTTCTTGGAGATAACTGCTGTCTCGTGTTTTGTGCTGATTGCGATCGATCAGAAGATCGAGGCGCTGGGTGGCGCATTCAAGTACTACATTCTCAGTGGAGTAGCTACCTTTGCGATTTTGATAGCGAACGCTTTCGTTTTCATGAATGTTGGCAGCCTGCAGTTCGCTGATATTCAGGCTGCACTGGCCGATGCAGCTGCTGGTGACGGCGCGCTTGACCTGAAGATATCCCTGGTGCTGTTTGTGATTGGGCTATGTGTCAAGGCTGGTGTGGCGCCATTCCATGGATGGCTACCTGACGCTCACGCCTCAGCTCCGAGCGCCGTTTCGGTGCTTTTGTCCGGAGTAGTCATAAAGGTCGCTGGTGCGTACTTGATTCTGCGCCTGGCTAACGAGGTCTTTGTGGAGCAGCCAGCTGCACGACTTGCGCTGATGGTGCTTGGCGCTTTCTCGATTGCTGTTGGGGCCTTTGGCGCGATTGCTCAGCATGATATGAAGCGTGTATTGGCATTCAGTAGTGTCAGCCAGATGGGCTACATCGTGCTGGCTGCCGGACTTGGCTCAACACTGGCTTTGATGGGTGCGGTTGTACATATTGTTAACCATGCTATGTTCAAGTCATTGTTATTCGTGAATGCCGCTGCAGTCAAGGAGCAGACAGGAACGACTGAGCTTGATGAGCTGGGTGGTCTGACAGAACGGATGCCGATGACAGGCTGGACATCCGTTGTTGGCTTACTCTCGGCTGCAGGGTTACCACCGACATCGGGATTCTGGTCAAAACTGCTGATTATCATGGCTCTCTTTATGGCTGATCGGTGGGTCTTTGCCATTATTGCTCTTGGTATGAGCATTGTGACGCTAGGCTACCTGTTGATGCTGCAGCGAAATGTTTTCTTTGGCAAGCTTCATGCAGGTTTGGAAGAACTGCGCGAAGCCAGGAAGTCACTGACGATTACCGCTTTGGCATTGGCGACCCTGACCTCGGTGGTCGGCTTGGCGTTTCCGGTGCTGTTTTATCTTCTCTCGCAAATGGGCTATGTGTAGCACGGAAGCAATTGGTGAGTAGGATTGATATAACTTGAAGTGTTTGATGTCTACGGAATTATTGTCTGATAGGTAGTGGAGAAAAGATGGCGATTGATTCTATGGTTATGATTATGTTTGTACTATTGGCGCTCCTGCTGGTTGCGGTGCTGGCAACTGTAGTGGTGCGTAATCTGCTGGGTTCAGCCATACTTTTGGCAGTTACATCCACTGTGGTTGCACTGATCCTGTTTGTTTTAGAGATGAAGCTGGCTGCAGTGATGGAGCTGGCGGTCTGCGCAGGGTTGGTAACAGCTATCTATGCCTCTGCAATCAGTTTGTCGAAACCGGAGCAAGATGAAAAGCGGAATGTCAAAGCAGAGAATAGAGCCTGGATACTCAGGCATTTAGCTTTGCCGCTGATTCTGATTGCGCTGGCTGTGTTGGTGGTTTTTCTGGTACCACAGGTTCCGATCGATTTTGGTACTGCAGCTGATGCTGCTGGTGGAGCTGCTGGAGCTGCCTCACCAACTGTGCAGACAGTGTTATGGGATCTGAGGATGGTTGATATCCTGAGTCTGGCTCTGCTGATTCTGGCTGGGGTGCTTGGTGTTGCTGCACTGATCGGTAAGAGAGAGGAGAAGTAAACATGCTGTTTACCATGTTCGTTGTTACCATTGTTCTGACAGCTGCTGCTGGTATCTACTCTCTGATTGCATCACAGAACCTGATTCGTGTTCTAATTGCCATGGAGCTGGTCAACAAGGGAGCTGCCTTGTTGATTGCCATCGCTGGCAGGATCAGTGGGCAAATGGCTCAAGCGGAGAGCTTTATTATTGCCTTGATTATCGTCGAGGTTGTCGTAACCGCTATTGGTGCCGTTCTGGCAATCACCATTCATGCGAAGACAGGCTCGATTGAAATAGGAACCTTAAGCTTAGGGAAGGAGGCCGATCATGTTAAATGATCTGCTGCTTACTCCTCCAGTTGTTTTTGTACTACTACTAGTGGTGGTTGGAGTTGTCTCTCTGGCAGCCAGAGCACTGCAGACCCGTAGCAACCCAACAGGCAGTAAGGGTGACCCCTATGCCTGTGGGCAGGAAGTTGCTACTGGTAGATTTCAGCCTGGATACGACTTCTTTCATATTGCTTTCGCTTTTACGATTCTGGAGGTCACAGCGCTTTTAATCGGAACTGTGACAGCAAACGCAATATGGCTGATAGCGATTATCTTTGCGATCATCGTGTTAGCCCTGGTTATCTTGTTTAGAAAGGATTAGCGTGAAGCTGGTTGATAACATAATGACATGGGCGAGAGTCAAGTCGCCCTGGGTTCTGCACTTTAACACTGGAGCCTGCAATGCCTGCGATATCGAGATCTTGGCAGCATTGGCACCCAGGTATGATCTTGAGCGATTCGGCATTTTACAAAAAGCAACTCCACGGCATGCTGATATGTTGCTCTGCACCGGCCCTGTGACCCTGCAGACAGAAGAGCGCCTGAAGCGTATTTACGAGCAGATGCCAGAGCCGAAATTTGTCGTGGCAATAGGTGCATGCGCCTGCTCAGCTGGCGTAAACGCCGGCTGTTACGGTGTCAAAGGCGGCACAGACACAACGATTCCGGTCAGTGCTTACATTCCAGGATGCCCCGCCAGCCCCGCTGCGATCATCGATGGTGTTGTTAAGCTTCTTGGCTCGTTGCAGGCTGGCTAAGCTGGCAGTTCGAAGACAGCCAGCGTAGTAGCATCTACGTAGATTTGATTTGCGAGGACGAAAATGACTAGTGACGAGATTATTACAACTGAAGAAGAGGTAGCGACTGAAGCGAGCGAGCTCGACCTCGCCGATCCCGCCGAGGACATCGCAATAGAAGCGAGCGAACCCGCCGAGGACATCGCAACAGAAGACCCATTTGCCGTAGAGCAAGACATCGTTCTTATCCTCAAAGAGCGCTTTAATGATGTCGAAGTAACTATTCAGCGCAATCGCCGAATCTGGGCTGAAGTGTCACGCAGAAGATTTCTCGAGCTGCTGACTTTTTTACATGATGAGCTCGGTTTTAACTCACTCTGTACTGTGACTGCGCTTGATTTGGGCGACCAATTTCAACTGATTTACCATCTTGCGGCGGAGAACGGCATGGTTTTGAATGTCAAGCAAAACGCCCCGCGCTCTCAACCACAGTTCGAGACAGCAACCAATATCTACAAGGGCGGCGTTTTGTATGAGCTGGAAGCGCGCA